>CAZFSX010000134.1:0-7596 GCA_964522115.1 uncultured Pseudobdellovibrionaceae bacterium
TTTCTATTGACCCGTCAAACAGGGGAATTGAATGATGCGTTGAAAGACCTACTTGGTTCAAATGCTTATCAAATTCAGTTTCAGATTCGATCTTTGGCTTCATCAGGTAGTTTTGAAATGATAGGTAAAATCGATACCATGCTGCCAGAACAATGTTCTCGTTGCGGAGACGACTTTAATTTTGAAATTCATGAATCCTTCCGTGAACTGCTGATTCCGCCGCTACCTCAAGAACGTTCGGATAAATATGCGAAGATCAATCACTTCTCTGACATGACTCAAGACGACTTAGATGTGACTCAATATTCAGAGGATGAATTTTTTGACGCCGCAGAGTTTCTTCATGAAAAAATTGCGTTGTCCATTCCTTACAACCCAGCTCCAGCCATTGAGGATGATGGAAAATGCCGACTTTGTGGGGCTATTTTCGATGCTTCTGGCCTTATTTACAACGAATCTTTGCCTGAAGCCCCCTCGCCCTTTGCCAGCTTGAAAGGCTTGAAATTAAATTAACACGACGAAATTCTTGATTTCTTATCAAATTTCGGTAGATTGACCGCTTTTAAACTAAGAAATTTGGTTTCGGATCGAAACCTTGCTTTTGTAACAAGAGAGGATACTATGCCAACACCCAAGAAGAAAACTTCACGCTCAGTTCGTAATATGCGCCGTTCACACGACGGGATCGAAGCTCCCGGAGTTGCTGTTGATAAAAAAACTGGTGATTTGATTCGCCCTCACCGTGCGAACAAAGGTGCTGACGGAGCTTACTACTACAAAGGTAAACAAATCAGTGCGGCAACCAAGTAGGTTGTGACTATGTACCAAGCACGGATTGCTGGAACAGGTTCGTATCTTCCTTCAAAAATTTTAGCCAATTCTGATTTGGAAAAGTTGGTAGATACAAATGATCAATGGATTCGCGAGCGAACAGGTATTGTTCGCCGCCATCTTGCAGCTGAGGGTGAAGTCACATCTGACCTCGCCCTTCAAGCTTCTCTTAAGGCCCTTCAAGATTCAGGCCTTTCTCCTCAAGATATAGATATGATTATCGTTGCCACTGTATCCGGGGATCAAACGATGCCTTCAACAGCCTGTGTGCTTCAAAATAAATTGGGTTGCCGAAACATTGTTGCTTTTGATCTTTCTGCGGCTTGCTCGGGTTTTGTTTATGGACTTTCTGTGGCCGATCAATTCATTCGAACAGGAATGTATCGTCATGTTCTTGTTGTTGGAGCGGAAGTCTTACATCGATTCGTTAATTACAAAGACCGAGAAACCTGCATTCTGTTTGGGGATGGGGCCGGTGCTTTTGTTGTATCACGTGCCAACCCAGAAGATAAGCAAGTGATTTTATCTACTCACCTTCAAGCGGATGGCGGTTTAGGAGACCTATTTGTTCTTCCCGCAGGAGGATCAAAGCTTCCTTTAACCCAAGCTGTTCTTGATCAGGAACTGCAGTTTGTTCGGATGAAAGGGCGAGAAATTTTTAAAAATGCCGTACGCACTTTAACAGATTGTTCTCGGCAAGCCTTAGAACACAATCAAGTGTCTGCGGATCAAGTTGATTGGCTGGTTCCTCATCAAGCCAATGTTCGTATTTTAGAAGCCGTGGCAAATCACTTTCATTTTCCTATGGAAAAGGTGATTGTCAGTCTTGAAGAAACGGGCAATACCTCTGCCGCAAGCATTCCAATCGCCTTTGATTTAGCTCGACAACAAAATAAAATTCATCGTGGTCAAACAATTCTTTTGGCTGCATTTGGTGCAGGACTGACTGCAGGATCTGCATTGATACGCTTCTAGTGGGGGATTCATGAATTCTAAGAAGTTAGCCTTTTTCTTTCCAGGACAAGGCAGTCAACATCCCGGTATGGGGCAATATCTCTATGATAATTTTTCTGTCGCAAAACACTGCTTTGAAGAGGCCAGTGAAGTTCTGCGACAAAATATGACAAAACTTTGCTTCCAGGGATCCGATCAAGATCTAGCTTTAACAGCAAACACACAGCCCTGTTTACTTTTGGTGTCTGTGGCAACAGCGATGGTCGCAAAAAGTGAATTTGGGATCCAGGCCCAAGTGACAGCAGGACACTCCATTGGTGAATATGCAGCCATGGTCATTTCAGGTGCACTCCAGTTTTCTGACGCTCTTTTTGCAACTCGGGAACGTGGCCGATCAATGCAAGAGGCCGTGCCTGTAGGGCAAGGAGGCATGGCTGCTGTGATGGGGCTTGATGCTTCTCAGGTTCAGCAACTATGTCAAGTCGCTGTTCAACGATCTTCCACTGGTCCTCTTTCTGCTGCGAACTTCAATGCTCCTGGACAAATTGTCATCAGCGGAAATCAAAAAACTTTGGATTGGATCAAGTCTGACTTTAAACCCGAAATGATTGAAGGCTTTCCATCCCGATGGAAGTTGATTCCCCTGAATGTGTCAGCTCCTTTTCATTCTGCGATGATGGAGCCTGCAGAAAAACATATGCGACTTATTCTTGAAGGCATGACATGGAAAGATGCATCTATCCCTGTTCTTCAAAATTACACGGCTTTGCCAGAGACAAGCGCCCGTTCTTTGCGTGAAAACCTGATTCGTCAAGTCAGCGCCCCTGTCCGCTGGATTGAAAGTATGCAGTGGTTGAAAGAAAACTCTTTTTCTGTCGGGATCGAACTGGGATCTGGAAAGGTTTTGCAAAGTCTGTTTAAAAAAATGGACTCTGATTTTTTCAAAGTCTATTCAACAGCTTCGCTGGAAGACTTCAAGTTGCTTGAAGAGTTAGCAAAATCAAAAAATTGATCCAACTTCACCAAAGAATTACTTGCCAGAGGCCCCGCGTCTAAGGAGTATTATGAGAAGACATTTTTTCCCCTCTGGGAATGAGGTTATTTCATGACAGCAACACAGCTTACATCCACACCATCGTCTTTATCCAGTTTTCGTTTGGATGGAGCCCGGGTTTTCGTCACGGGTGGAAGTCGTGGAATTGGATCTAGCATTGTGCAAACTTTAGCTACGGCTGGAGCCCGGGTGGGATTTACTTATTCTTCTCGTGAAGATCTTGCTCAGGCTATTTTAGAAAAATTACCAGGTTCTGGTCATCGTTGTTATGCTTTGAATGTTTCCCAGGAAGACCAAGTAGAATCTGTCGTTGAACGATTTCTTTCTGACTTTGGTGGGATCGATGGCCTTGTAAATAATGCGGGCATTACCAAGGATCAACTTCTTCTTCGTATGAAGGCTCAGGATTTTGATCAAGTGATCCAAACAAACTTACGAGGAACATTTTTAGTTTGTCGCGGTTTTTTAAAATCCATGGTCAAAGCGCGAAAGGGTTCCGTTGTAAATATCACTTCCGTCATAGGTCAGACAGGGAATGCTGGTCAGGCGAACTACGCTGCCAGTAAAGCTGGTACCGAAGCTTTTACAAAATCATTAGCTTTGGAAGTCGCATCGCGGGGAATTCGAGCGAATTGCATTGCTCCTGGTTTCATTGGGACTGAAATGACCGACATTTTGACGGAAGATCAAAAAAAATCCATTCTGTCCCAAGTTCCAATGGGAATGATTGGTCAGACAGAAGATGTTTCCAATGCTGTTGTTTTTTTATTAAGTGAAGCTTCAAAATATATCACCGGTCATACATTAAATGTGAATGGTGGATTGCATATATCATAAAAGGAGGATTTAATATGGAATTAGATACAAATAAAACTGGAGGTAAGAACATGGCTCTCAGCCCAAAGATTAAGGACATCATCGTTGAACAATTGGGTGTAGACCCAGAGAAAGTAAAGACAGAAGCGTCTTTTATCGACGATTTGGGTGCAGACAGCTTGGATATCGTTGAGCTTGTCATGGCAATGGAAGAGGAATTTGATCTTGAAATTCCTGATGAAGATGCTGAGAAAATGAAAACAGTTGGCGACGTTGCTAATTATCTTCAATCTAAAGGTAAAGCTTAGTTTATGAAGTTTCCTCACCGTGTGGTGGTGACAGGCCTTGGTGCCGTCACCCCGCTGGGGATTTCCGCTGAAGAAAGCTGGAAACATGCCCTGGCTGGTCAATCTGGAATTGGTCCTGTCACTCGCTTCCCAGCCGATACCTATGAGGTTCGCATTGCTGGGGAAGTGAAAAATTTTGATTCTTCTTTGTACATAGAAAAAAAAGAACAAAAAAAAATGGATCAGTTCATTCACTACGCTGTGGGTGCAACAAAAATGGCCCTGGATCAAAGTGGATTAGATTTGCAGGGGGCCTGGCGAGAAAAAGCAGGGGTATTGATCGGCGCTGGCATGGGAGGCCTTCCATCCATCGAAGAACAGCACTCACGTTTGATCGAAAAGGGACCTGGTCGTATCAGTCCCTTCTTTATTCCAATGGTAATCGGAAATATGGCGGCAGGACAGGTCAGCATTCAATTTGGATTGCAGGGACCTAACTATGCTGTTACTTCGGCCTGTGCCTCAGGGGCCCACTCGATCGGTGAAGCCTATCGCTACCTTCGCGAAGGAGCCTGGGATGTCATGATTGCCGGTGGTGCCGAAAGCACAATTTGCGGAATGGCCTTGGGGGGCTTTGCGGCCATGCGGGCTTTATCAACTCGCAATGATGATCCAACGAAAGCAAGCCGTCCTTATGATCAAGATCGGGATGGTTTTGTTATTGCAGAAGGTGCCGGAATCTTAATTCTTGAAACATTGGAACATGCTGAAAAGCGTGGAGCGACAATTTTGGCGGAAGTTGTTGGATACGGAATGTCTGCCGACGCCTATCACATGACCAACCCAGCTCCCGAGGGCGCAGGAGCTGCTCGTGCGATGGCCTACGCTTTGAAAGATGCGTCCTTAAACCCGGAACAGATTCAATACATCAACACCCATGGAACCAGCACTCCAGTGGGAGATGAATTGGAAACTTTAGGCATCAAATCTGTTTTCAAAGACTATGCAAAAAAGGGACTTTGGGTTTCCAGTACAAAAAGTATGATGGGGCACTCTTTAGGAGCTGCAGGAGCTATTGAAAGTGTTTTTTGTGTGCAAACTTTGCGTGATCAAGCAGTTCCTCCGACAATCAATTTAGAAAATCCAAGTCCAACTTGTGATTTAGATTATGTGGCCAAAGAATCCCGTCAGGGGAAATTGCAGTATGTATTGAATAATAGTTTCGGATTTGGCGGAACGAATGCTTGTCTTATTTTTTCTCGATTTTAACTGAGGCGACGGATGAATTTACAACGTCTTTTTATTGCTTCGGACCATGCAGGCTTTGAAGCTAAAGAAAAACTGAAGAAATTTTTAGAAAAAAATTACTCTGATTTGGATGTGATCGACGAAGGTCCCGTGTCAGTACAGTCAGTCGATTATCCTGATTATGCAGACCGTGTTTGCACGTCCATGACAAAAACAGAAGATCGTGGATTATTGATTTGTGGATCAGGTCAGGGTATGGCCATGAGAGCGAATAAATACCCACACATTCGAGCCGCACTTTGCTGGAATGAAGAAGTCGCACAATTATGTCGCCATCACAATGATGCCAATGTCTTATGTTTGGGTGCTCGACTCCAAAGCGAGAATCAAATGGAACATCTTGTTCGCACATTTTTGGATACCGAGTTTGAAGGTGGGCGCCATCAATCCCGCGTCGACAAAATTGCCAGCGCCTTGTATGATCCACGCGCCCCTAAAAAAGATGTATAAATTTGAATCCTCAATGGAATCTTTTTGAAAAATCTTATTCTTTCATCTTGATTTCATTTATAAAGATTTCTTTATAAATGATGGACATTAAAAGCCTTTTTGATAATACCCGTGACAATACTTGAAACAACCTTGGCAATAAATACAGGGTGAATGTCTTAGGTCAGCTTAATTCCACTTTGAGAGAGAATAATCATGGCATTTTTTTTGCTAAAGAATTACAAAGTGGTGTCACTAAGATACTGATTGATTTTAAATAAACAAGCGATGGAAAAATCGCACAAATGGAAGGGAATATTATGAACGTAACAAAACTGATTCTAACAAGTTTAGTTGCAACGGCGGCTTGGGCTCAATCGGCTCCAACAGCCAATACAAGCACAGTTTCTGCTGCTGCTGTGAAAGCTCAAAGCAAGTGGAGCGCTAGTTTTGCATCTCAATTAACACGCCCTGCAGATACAGTAACTGCAGAGTCTGAATATGATACTTACAACGTCCTTGGATTGAAATACAGATTATCCGAAAATCGTTCCTTAGCTGCTCAATTCCGCTTTGGTGTTTACCGCGAACTTAATAAAGAAACTCAAATTGAAGACTATACAACACGTCTTGTATACGGTTTTGATAAAGTAACAGTTCTTGGCTCCGAACCAACTTCCATTTTATTGCGCGCGACTCTTCCTACAAATACAGTAGGACGAGAAGTGAAAGGTCAATTGACAGCAATTTCATTGGCGTCTGTTATCAACTGGGCTTTAAATCCAACTTTATCTCTTGGATACTCTGGAGTTCATGCTGCTGTTCTTTATTATAAACAAAATGCAAATAATAATAAATCAGCTGCGGAACAGGACTTCGCTTACACTTCCAACTCTGCTGTTGCGACAGTCACTCTGAATGATGTTGTTTCTTTTTATCAAAAAGTAGGCCATGACTACACAGTGATGAATCGTTCAAAGGGTATCAATCAGATGGATAACGTTGCATCTATTTTGAATATCGAAACTGGAATCAGTTTCGATATCACAAAAAAATTAAATCTTACATTTGATGTTGCACAAGCCGATCCCATCAAAGACGGATCGATTGATGTGATCACAGGAAAGTCACTTTCTTACAGCGATACTTATGCATTGTACCGTGCAAATCAAACAAGTTATCAAATGACGGTGTCCTACTCGTTCTAATTTTTGAACCTGAAAAATTTGATTTTTTTCTAAAAACCCCGACAAAAATCGGGGTTTTTTCATTCTTAGGAACATAATATCGAGTCAAAAACAAAGAAGGGTTTTCAAGGTGTTACTTTTTGTGTACACTAGTAGCATGTTACGACGTCATGAATTTACAAAAAACAATTATGTTTCAACTTCTTTGAAGAATTCCGATCGCCAGTTTTTTCAATCTGTGGGTGTATTCTTTTTAAGTCTAACTTTATTTTTCACAAACTCGTGTGTGAGCTTTCACTCATCATCCCCGTCTTCCTCAAGAAGTCGAAATCCTAGCTCGACAGGATCTTCCGAAGACACCATTTATGTGTCTCCAGAAAGAACCATGAAACCACAACCCGAAGATCAAGCTGAATCATTTGAATCCGAAAGCGCAGACGAACAGCAAACAAATGTATTCGATTGGCCTGTGGATAAAGCTCGATTTTCACGAGGGTATCGAACGACAGGAAAGCGCCCCCATTTAGGAATTGATCTTGCCGCACCAAGGGGAACGGATATTTTATCGGCACAAGATGGAACTGTGATCTATGCAGGACGCGATTTCCGTGGGTATGGTCGAATGGTATTGATTGAAGGAATGAACGGCTGGGCAACTCTGTACGCCCACTTTGATAAAATTCTTGTAAAAACAGGTCAAAGTGTTCAACGAGGTGACTTGCTTGGAAAG
>CAZFSX010000135.1:0-6767 GCA_964522115.1 uncultured Pseudobdellovibrionaceae bacterium
CATATCTTGTCCCTGAACGCGGTCAAAAATATTTCGTAAAGCATTTTTACGATCGACAAACCACTGTCGACACTCTTGCTGAGAAGCTTCTCGAATCAGAAAAGACGTAATGTTTGCTTGATAAGCTTCATCGTCTTCGCTGGTGCTTCCAATCAGGGGTAACTTTTTATTCATGATCTTGGCTGAAAGTTGCAAACGAACTCCATGCATCACCATCTTATCTCCGTCGGTCATGCTATATTCTTTTCCAAAATCTGTGCCCGTGGCTCCACCACTGCGAAGATCCGTAGGATTCAATTTCAATTCGAACCATCCATTATTAAAAAATGAGGCTAAAGTTTCATCTGCGCCAGCAGTTAATGTTTTAAATTTTCTTTCTGCCATGGATCGATTTTCAGCTATCGTTAAATGAGCTGCAGAATGAGATCTTGCTGTCGCAAAAGCAACGTACTGAGAAACCTCGATCGCAACCAAAGTATATGATAAAGAAAACAACAGTATTCCCATTCCAACCATCATGACCATTGAAAAAATAAAATCCACGGTCGCAATCCCTGATTGCTCCGAAAATTTTTTGTTTTTTTTCATCGTCATCATCGTTTCCATTTTTTCCTTTGCTTTAGTTGTCTGTCACATTCGATCGAACTCGACGGAAGGTCCCTGGATGAACTGGCCTATTTTCCGTTGCTCCACCCCAAACGCCATTTTCAGCCATGCCTGCAATATTACTCCATGGACTATGAAATATTTTTTTCACAAACTGTTTTGATCCCAGCCCATTTTTGACCAACATAACAAGGCTGATAATCACGAAAATTAAGACGACAGATTCGATCACAGCTTGTCCCTTTTGACTCTGATTGGATATTTGTTTCATATCCAACCTCCAAAATGATTTCCCATCACATTTGATGTTAGAAATCCAAACAAGAGTGCCACTGTGTAAGGAATTCGACTTAAGGTTGCCTCTGCAGGCCGAATACGAAACAAAATAAGTCCCCGCAAATTATTCATCAATGCAGGTAATTGTTTTTTCAAAACCACTGAAAATATCCCAAGTAAACCAGCCCAAAATAAACTTGTAAGGATAGTTATGATCACTTCGGAACTGGACATCAGTGGAGCCACCGCAATCAATAGCTTCACATCACCCGCGGCAACACCTTTCATTAAGTAGAATGGAAGAAAAACAACAAATGCCAGACCCCACTGAGCTAAAACGACTTGCCAACTTCCAATTCCATCCAAGAAAAGAAGAAACAGAGCCGCCGTGCCAAGGGAAACAAGAAAGAATTTATTGGGATACTTTTGCCAAGACAAATCTGTCCCTATCCCTACCATAAGTAAAGCGAAGGAAAGCAAAAATTTTGGATCCTGAATTGGAAGATCCATTTTATCCCCTTATCAAAATCACTGCGGCGGAGCTGTCCACTGCAATGTTTTTCCTTTGTCTTTAAAACCTGAACCCGTTTCAAGCTGTTGCTCAATTCGGGCTCCAAGCCGCGGGCCAGCCTCTTTGAAGGATCTCTGAGGTACCAACACAACGGCTTTCATCAAGTACATGACCGTAAGAATGGCGAGCAAAATATATTCGACAGTCATAGGTCAGACCCTTCAAATTAGTTTGTTGCGCTATCGATTTGAGTTCCAAGATTACCGATCAATCCATCCACTTTTTCTTTTAATTTCCCTTTGAACGCGACAACCAATCCCACCACAATTACGAGCAACAAAACGTACTCGACCATCCCTTGCGCGGCTTCGTCCTTCCAAAAATTTTTCAAAAACACTTGTGCTTTTTTCATAAAGTCTCCTTTTGTGAATCACCTTTGTGATACAAACCCATTGGACCTATCGGCTAAATTTGGGATTTTCATAAGGGTTAAAATGCAAGATTTCTGTCTCATTTTAAGACTTTCTGGGAAAAGTTCCGTTGACAAAAGGGGCCGCCACTCATTAGCCTCAAGGGATGTTCAGTCGCCCCATGCTCATTTTATTTGTCCTTTCTGTGATGCTCTTCTTCCTAGTGAACGCCTTTGTGGCCTAGACCAGGATCTTTTTGGCTTGCGCATACCATCATGACGACTTTCCGGATGCCCTTCGGTCTGTTCTATTGTAATTACGGATTGGCTGGGTCCCACACGAAGACGTTTTTGACGAATCCCGCTAGGTCCGAAAGGAAGCAACGGCACTCGAAGACTCTTGCGATGTGGGGTGCCTGGCCACTTTTTTTCCTATTCACTTTTTCATATTGTCTCTGGGGGTTTGCCTATGTCTTATCAAGTGATTGCACGCAAATGGCGTCCGCAGTCTTTTGGTGAACTGGTTGGGCAAAATCATATTTCTCAGACCTTGGGAAACGCTTTGAAAAATGGTCGTGTTCCTCACGCCTTATTATTTACAGGTCCTCGCGGTACTGGAAAAACTTCTTCAGCTCGCATTTTAGCAAAAAGTTTACGCTGCCCTCATGCTGTGAATTTTGTTCCATGCAACGAGTGTTCGGAATGCTTAGATATTACCCAAGGCCGCGCAGTCGATGTGATAGAAATCGATGGAGCTTCGAATAATGGTGTCGATGCTATCCGTGAACTTCGAGATACCGTTGGGTATATGCCTTCCTCTGGCCATTACAAAGTTTATATCATTGATGAAGTTCATATGCTTTCAACCAGTGCCTTCAATGCCCTTTTGAAAACTCTGGAAGAACCTCCTGATCATGTGATTTTTATCATGGCCACGACCGAGGTTCATAAAATACCTCAGACCATTTTGTCTCGTTGCCAACGTTTTGATTTTCGTCGCATTACTACTCGCCAGATCACCGACAGGTTGAAGTTTATCTGTGAAAAAGATGGCGTCAGCGCAACAGATGACGCTTTATGGTTGATCGCAAGACAGGGTGATGGATCCATGAGGGATTCACAAAGTTTACTAGATCAAGTGATCACTTTTGCAAACGGCCCTTTGGCCAGAGAAAATGTCACAGAAATCTTGGGTCTTACAGATCGTGCATTGATTCTTGAAACACTATCCGCCTTGATGGACCGTGATACATCTGCCATTCTTCAGGTTCTTAGGAAGTTTCATAGCGCCGGCTACGAAGCCCATTTATTTTCTCAGGAACTTTTGGAAAACCTTCGACATATTCTTTTATTACGCTTAGCTGGAAAAGAAGATGCTCAACTTGTGGAGCTACCAGATTCTGAACTGCGATACTTAATTGAACTTGGGAAGAATTCGACAGAAGAGGAAGTTCATTTTCTTTTTGATATGTGCCTTAAGGGTGCTCAAGAAATTCCAAAAGCACCAGAACCAAGAATTGTCTTAGAAATGTTGCTAATGCGCATGGCCTGCGCCCCAAAAATTCAAAGCTTATCCAAGCTTCTGCAGGGTGAATTTCAAACACTGTCAGAAAAAAAAAGTGAAAAATTAGGTAAAACCTCTGACAATCAGGATTCCACTCAAGCTTTAGCCGAACATCATGTGCATGTAGATCCACATTTACCCGACACCGAAAAATGGTTGGCATTCACACAATGGATGAAGAAAAAGGACTCTTTGTTTGCTGCAAAAGTTGAAAATCTGCTTTTTGTTGAGCTGGTTGAAAAAAACTTCCTTCTTGGAGTACCCGTTCGTTTGCAATTTTTGAAGGATCAGGTCAATACACCAGATCTTCGAAAAAAACTTCAAAGCTTTATTGATCAATTTTGGGGACCTGGATATTCTTTTGAAATCAAACTTGGAACGGACCAAGGTCTAGGGTCGGCAGTGTCGGCTCAACAGATGGTACAAACTAAGTTGCAGCAAAAAAATGAAGAGATACGTCAACACATTGAAACTCATCCCATGATTCAAACTGCAAAAACAGTATTCAAGGGACAAATCAAGTCGATTAAGGAGACATCATGAAAGGTTTTTCTGGCGGCATTGGCCAATTGATGAAGCAAGCAAATCAAATGCAATTAAAGATGAAAAAAATGCAGGAAGAACTTGCTGCTCGAGAATTTGAAGGCACTTCCGGCGGTAGCGCTGTCAAAATCAAAGTGACAGGCGAACACTTGATCAGCTCCATCCAAATCGATGCCGAAGTGATGAAGGCAGGTGATGTGGAAATGTTGCAAGATTTGATCAAAGCAGCAGCAAATGATGCGATCAAAATGGCAAAGGATGTTTCCGCAAAAGAAATGGAAAAAATTACTGGTGGCATGAATATCCCTGGTATGTTCTAATTTCTTTAAGGGGGATCAAAAAGCCTTATGTTACAAATTGAAGCTCTTGAAAAACTTGTGCACGAACTGCACCGCTTGCCTGGGATTGGTCCAAAAACAGCACAGCGCTTGGCCTACTATATTCTGCGAAGTCAGGATGAGTATGCTGTGCAATTGTCGGAATCCATTCAGCGCGTGAAAGCGGAAGTTCATCTGTGCCCCGAGTGCTTCAATTACACAGACAGTGATATTTGCAAGTATTGCCAAGATCCCCATCGCGCCCAAGATGTTCTATGTCTTGTGGAAGAACCCAGCGATATTTTAAGAATCGAATCTTCGGGAGCCTTTCGTGGACGCTACCACGTTTTGCACGGAGCGATTGCTCCTCTGGAGGGTGTAGGTCCTTCACAATTGAAAATTCAAGAATTACTTCAGCGTATTGAAAATCCCGATGGAAAAACTCCCATCCGAGAAATTATTATGGCCTTGGACGCAGATCTTGAAGGAGACACTACCATTTTATATTTATCCAAGTTACTCTCTGGACATGGGATAAAATTAAGTCGCATTGCTCATGGGGTTCCTATTGGCAGTGATATTGATTTTATTGATGATCGAACGATGGGGCGTGCCCTTGAAAACCGTGTGGAGTTGTAATGTCATTTATCAACTATAATGCCAAAGAAATTCACTGCACGGTTGTTTATTATGGACCTTCTTTGGGGGGCAAAACCACGAATATTCAGTGGGTCTATCAGAAAACAGCAGACGATCAAAAATCAAAATTAGTGGCACTGAATACTGATATCGAGCGCACCTTGTTTTTCGATTTCTTGCCTTTGGATGCGGGAGAAATTCGCGGATTTCGTACTCGCTTTCTTTTGTACTCAGTTCCTGGACAGGTCATTTACGATACAAGCCGTAAGTTAATTTTGAAGGGCGTTGATGGAGTGATCTTTGTCGCCGATTCGCAAATGGAACGTATGGAAGAAAATATCGAGTCTTTGCGAAATTTAGAAAAAAATCTAAAACAGCAAGGTTATGATATCAAAGAAATCCCCTTGGTCTTGCAATACAACAAGCGAGATCTTCCCAATGCTGCTTCTTTGACAGAGCTAAGAAAGAATTTGAATCTTTATAACTCTCCAGAATTCGAAGCTGTCGCTAACGAAGGCAAGGGAGTCTTTGAATCTTTAACCACCACAACAAAATCGATTATGAATGTGCTTAAAGGTGGATCTCACTTTTAATGAGCAGGCAAAACTTTCTTAGTCCTCAGGAGATTCTGCTTCTTCAAAAGACTCTTGCCGTCAATACTTTGAATTTGTGCTTAAGCCAGGATTGGGGAAGTCAAAACCCAAATCATCGCGAACAAATTCATCATGCCTTGCAAGTGGAACTCAGCGCAGGCATGACTTCGCAGAATCTGCATACAACGGATCCATTCCAACAAAACAGCGCCACGAGTTCCATATCTCATTGCCCCCAGCTTGGAGGATTTGCAACGATCACCAGTCCCTGGAAAATTGGGATAGATATCGAACAACAAGATAGAGTCAGCTTGGCTGTCGCCAACAGAGTCTGTCGTGATTCGTCGGAGTGCAATCAAGCGCCCTCACCCAGTGCGCTTTGGACAGCCAAGGAAGCGGCTTTTAAATCTCTTCGCGGCCCCCAACAACCAACGACCATCAGCCAACTGGTGATCGGAAGTTGGAAGCAGATCGACTCACACCTATTCACCTTTGAATTGCAGAACTTCCTGGAATTCCAAATTCAAAAAGGCTTGGGGATAACTTATTCCAAAGACAGCTTTCAGATCGCCCTCTTTATCTGCCAAAATGCCATTTGCAGGTAAGTTGGGATCTCATTCTAATTTACCTACAAACGGCAAAAAGTCTGTTTGCAGGTAAGTTGAAATTGAAACAAAACTTGTTTATTGGTCGTAAAAATGAACTCCAGCAATTGAAGTCTCTTCAATCAAAAAAGAATTCAAACCTGGTCATCAATCAGATCTTGAAAATTATTTTTTCAGAATGATTTCATTCACAGATCTAATAAAGTCCGCTTCAAAATAGTGTTTTATTTTGAGAATTTTCATTATTTTTCTTCTTTTGCTTCAGTTGGTGGCTGGACTGGCCGAAGAGCCAGGTAAGAACACCACCTGAACGTGGAAGGTATGAATGAATAAATTAGCAAAAGACAGAAGATATGCAGACCGCAAGATGATTGAACCTCTGGAAGTGTCCTCATTATCTTCCCTAGAAAATCTGGCAAAAATTGCCAAGCATGGACTGATCTTAGAAGCTTCATCTTCAGGATTCTTATTGAAAATTAAGCGTACAGATCTTGTTCCCCAAGCACTTCGAAGTTCCTTAACTTTAGAAAGTTTGCATGGAAACAAAATTATCCTGCATCTTCCACAAATGAATTTAGAAATTTCTGGAAAAGTTGCCCGTACTCGCCTTCTTGGCAAACAGGGATTTGAAATTGCCATCGACTACACAGATGACTCTCCAGAATACTGGCGAGAATGCCTGATGGACTTACTGCCATCCCCCG
>CAZFSX010000135.1:6788-7565 GCA_964522115.1 uncultured Pseudobdellovibrionaceae bacterium
ACGATAATTGATTGAGTTTTATCTTTTTGATATCTGATATTGCAAATATTGATATTTTTGATATCCTGTCGAAAAAGGATATCCATGAAAACCTCAGTCGAAATCGATGAAGAAAAACTAAAGTTAGCTAAAAAGCTTGATCCAGATAAAACCTTACGTACACTCATTGATGAAGCCCTAGATGCCTACATCGCTCAAAATAGAAGAAAGCTAGCCAGCTCACTTCTTGGTACTCCTTTTTTTCAAGGCGATCTTTCAAAGATGAGGGCAAATCGTGGCCGCGCTCGTCGATAGCTCTGTTTGGATAGCAGCACAAAAAAGCACAACAACTGAATTTTTTCATTTAAAAAAGATGATTCAAGAAAATGAATCTCTTTACACCTGTTCATTGATTCAAGTCGAAGTTAGTCAAGGAGCGCGGACAGAAGAGCTTTTCCATAAGATTTGGGATTCATTTCTTGGGTTTCCACACCTTGAAATGACAGAAGACATCTACATTCGTTCAGCTATTCATTATTTTCAAAGTCGGAAAAAAGGTCTTACACTTACAACAATTGATTGTCTGATTGCAACGCTTGCAAAGTACTATGATGTTCCTCTATGGACTTTAGATAAGGGCTTGTTAAAATCTCAGCGAGTGATCAACTTTAAGATTTTTGAACCCTAGGCAAGACCTATCTCCAAACAGCAGAAATTCCATTTGGAGATAAGCATATTCCACAAGGGCCTATCTCCAAATAGCTTTTAAGTTCTTTGGAGATTTTCTAGACTGAATTT
>CAZFSX010000136.1:0-4244 GCA_964522115.1 uncultured Pseudobdellovibrionaceae bacterium
GGCCTAATGCTAAAAACATCATCATCAAAGAGGCCCATGCAGAGGCTGGATTATGTCCTACAAAACGACGAGTCCCTCCTTTAAGAATGTCTTGAAAATATTCAAATAATTTCCTTGGGTGCAAAGGGTACGACAGAAATCTTGCGTGTTGACTACCAACAAATCCCCAAATTAGACGCAAAATGACAAGAAGTGATAGCATGATACCAGCCATCATATGATAAGAAAAAGTCAGCGATTCATCATCCACTGTTTTTCCTATCATAAAGGCAAATATAAAGAAAAAGACAAAGGCCCAATGAAATATTCGAGTGGGAATGTCATATACACGAATTTGTTGCATCATAAAATGTCTCCTTTTGATTAACTAACTGGATACAGTGTCGGTGAAAAAAAAGGATTTGGGTATAGGACAAATGAACTAAACCCGTCTTTTCAGTATCTTAAGGCATTTGCTCTATGGCGAAAATTCAAATCAACACCGATACTAAAACTAGTCATGAGCCCAATTATGGGTTTCAATGTAACTGAAAACCTTCGTGTTTTCAAAAGGAGACAACTTATGAAAAAACATACTGCGCTATTTCTTGCACTGTCTATGGCTGTCATTGCTCATGCAAAAAAGGACTGCACAGACAAGCCGAAAGACCAATGGATGAGCGAAGAAGCGTTCAAAAAAATGGCAACTGACCAAGGATATACGATTCGTAAATTCAAACAGCCTGGAAGCTGCTACGAAATTTATGGTACAGATAAAAACGGAAAAAATGTGGAAATATATTTTAATCCAGTTGACGGAAGCATTGTGAAGTCAAAATAATTTCATCTTCCGGAAAGGTACAGATCGACAATCTCGTCAATCTGTACCTTTCTAATGGTATGGATATGGATGATGAAAGCAAGTGATTTACAAAATATTCTGAGAAAACTATCTGATCCTGAAAAGGCACAAACCCTGCAACGTTTTTTCAAAACAAAACCAGGTCAATATGCAGAAGGAGATCTGTTTTTAGGTATTCAAGTTCCACAAACAAGAAGCATCTGTAGGAAATTCAGCCAACTCCCCTTGCCTCAGTTGCAAGTTCTATTAAAAAGCCCCTATCACGAGGACAGATTAGCTGCTGTGCTGATACTTGTAGATCAATTTGAAAAGGCTCAAGATGCTAAAATAAAAAAGAATATTGTTGATTTTTACCTTCAAAACAAAAAATCAATAAACAACTGGGATCTAGTAGATCAAAGTGCGCATAAAATTATTGGAGCTTATTGTTTTGAAATTCGTAACAAGAGTATTATGAAAAGCCTTTTACAGTCACAGCATCATTGGAGTCGACGAATTGCCATCGTCAGTACTCTGTATTGGATACGAAAGAATCATACAGCGCCGACATTTCAGTTTTCAAGTCTGTTACTTAATGACAAAGAAGATCTGATGCATAAATCGACAGGATGGATGTTACGGGAAGCTGGCAAACGCAACAAATCGAAACTTCAGTCTTTCATTTTAAAAAATGGAAATAAAATGCCTCGAACTATGCTGAGATATGCCATTGAACATTTTCCTAAAAAACAAAGAGATCTCATCTTAAAATCAACTCGACTATATAAAAAATAGAATTTCTTTTTTGTATTGATTTTCACCTAGTAATTTGATGACCTTAACTGTGAGTTAAAAATAAAAATCATTGGTTGGTTATGAATATAAAGTTTCGAGTTCTTTTTGCCCACTATGCTTGGAATGCCCTTCCTGGGTCAATGCAAATACTCATTTCACGTATTTATGCAACAATTTACAAAACACCGATATCTCGTTACTTCATTCAACCCTTTTGTCGATGGCATCAACTTGATCACCACTATCTTAATCAATTTATTTCACCCAAAACAAAAACTCATCGCTATATTTCATTTCAGGATTTTTTTACAAATATTTTTTTACATAACCAAAATTACTATCGGATTCACTTTCCGATCGATGGAGTCATTCGTCGAATTGAAAAATTACCCACATGCTAGACAAGAACAAATTTGCTAATCTTGATTTTCTTATTCGGTCTGGACAAGTGAATCATGCTGCTCGTGAAATTCACCTCATATTTAAGACCCATAAAATTCATGATAAAGACAAAAGCACTTTTGCTAATTTAGCAAGAAGATCAGGGCTTCCGCTTCTATCACTGAAAATATTAACTCCTTTGGTCTCGCAAGAAAAACAGGGACTTCGTGATTTAAATCAAGAAGAAATACTTAGTTATTCAGCTGGACTGATTGCGCTTGGTGCCCACCAAGAAGGGCAAGAACTTCTTCGAAGTCATGACCTGAAAACAGAAAGTCAGAGGTGGTTTTTCTTGGGTATCTCTGCAATGAATCAGTGGGAATATGAAAATGCGAAGAACTATTTTCAATACTTTCTTTCCTGTACTGATATCACTTCCTATCAAAGACATACTGCTAGTTTAAACCTTACAACATCTTTACTGGTTATTGGTGAATTGGATCAAGCGATTCAAATAATTCAAAAGGCAGAACTTTCGATTGATCCAGTGAAGGAAAAATTGCTGCACTTCTATTTTTTCGAACAAAAAGTTCAATGGCTTATTGCTAAAAAAAAATATCAGGAAGCCTTAGCGAAGATTCAAGAAATTCAAGATAGTGTTTATAATCTACCCATCAATTATCAATTAACAATCAAAAAGTGGAGATTAGCGGCAGCATTTTATGCCAAAGAACTTAAGCACGAAGAACTTTCACGAAGCTTAGATAGCTTAGAACTAGAAGCACACCAAAGATCCATGCCAGAATTGCTTCGTGAAATTGATTTTTATAGAGCCCTTTTCTTAAATGATTCTATGGCCCACCACAGAGTCTTCTTCGGTACTGGATGGAAAACCTATCTAAAACGGATGGAAAATAATCTTGGCAAAGCTGATTTTGCGAAGACATTTGAATGGAGTCCACGCCTGTGGCAAAAAATTTCGCAAAATTCCATTTCAATGAATTCTATTCAAATTCTACATCCAAAATACATGCGAAACAATGGCCTACAACATAAATTATTGTGGACACTTTCTTCTGATTTGTATCGTCAACAAAGCTTGGGCAGCTTATTTTATAGTCTGTATCAAGATGAACGATTTGATCCTTGGACATCCAAAGATCGCTTGTTAAAAATGATTCAACGAACTCAACATTCAATCAATGCATATCATTCCAATGAAGTTCTCAAAATATGCAATACTCGTAATAGGTTTTATCTAAGATTCGATTCTCCACTGATTTTGCCCTATCGACCACATCACCTTCAGCAGGAAATAAAAAACGAACCAATCCTGATCGCTATTTATCACAAAATGAAATTTCAACTGTTTTCAAATAAAGACATAAGACAATTGACAGGCATGAGTGAATCACAAGTCTATGAAGAGTTGGCAAAACTTTCTTCTCGACGCCTGATAGACCAGTATCATCGAAACGGACATAGGATGTATAAAATATCAAAAAAAACTATTCACCCTGCCACTGAAGCAAAAACTGCTGGGAATTTTTTTGCATAAAAAAGTAAATATTTTTTTGCAGATCGACGAAAAACTGTGTCACTGCTCCGTACTGTAAATAGCGATTACTGATTTGCTTAAAGCTGGATTTTACGTCACTAAGTTCAACAATATACAGTTCCGATTGGTTATCAAAATTTGTATCAAGCTGAATAATCAGAGTTCCATTGGGACCCAGGAATTTGTGAGTCACGAAGGTTTTATTGCCTCCTAATTTTAATATTTGAGCAGGATCAAAGTTTACCTTCGATTCATCAAATTGAAGAATAGGAAGAGAGTCGTACATAGGTCTGTTAGATAACTTTTCCGTCAAATTCCAAATCTGGGTTGCAAATTGTCCAGGACCTACGGGTTTAAAATATAATAATTTGTCACCTATCATGACAGGATTCATAAACACACCCTGGATCTGCACTTGAGGACCATATACCATTCGATCCCCACTGATAAGATCAATGCCTTGTAGAATATGATGAGCATCTGCATAAATGACTTTATTTCCACCCAAATAAAATCCAGAGAACCCTCCACCATTGAGGTCCCGTGGTCTTTCAGCTAAAATTTCTATATTTAAATCTGCTAAAGAGATGCGTATGAGTTTCTCAACTTGTAAATTTTGAACCGTCGCATAGACAAAGTCCCCAAAAATATGATGGACTTCTCGTCGTTCGAAATGAAATCCCAAACCAA
>CAZFSX010000136.1:4254-7425 GCA_964522115.1 uncultured Pseudobdellovibrionaceae bacterium
CACATCTTCTATTACCGTTATCTCTTGTGGTAACCCTGAATTCAAATCCATGATAGCTAAGTCATTATAAATATTTCCTGTTTTAATTCTTAACTTCCCTGACTGATAAAATGCTCCTTCACCAAAATAGACTTCAAACAAAGCTTTTTGCTTAGTCAATGAAACATCTTGAATGACAAATTCTAAAAGCTTATCTCTGTCTGGTAACTTCATTTGATAATCTTGGTATGAGGGTATCTGTGGAAAATACAGGTCATAACTACTTTGGTAAGTAAAACTTCCGCCGTTCAAGACCTCTGCAATTGTTCTGGCTTGAAACCATGGACCTAGAAATGAAAAGCCGAATTCTAATACCTGTAAATTCTGAGGACTTTCATAGATATTTTTTTGACTTTGTAGATCATACAAGACGTAACGATTTGGCGTATGAATTGTTCGGAACGAAACTATCGGTTTTGATGGAGAAACTTTCATACTTGAAATTGTCTCTGAGGAATTTAGCACTATTTTAATAGTTTCATTCTTACGCTGAAGAGGATCAAATACCTGGATATCCGAACTTGGATTTAAGGTATTTTTATTATAATAAAACTTTCCCGTGTATGGCGAGAATTGAAAGTTATTTAAATCACCAGCCAATAAAGGTTGTGATGGCCATATAGAACCATCAAATGTATTCCCAAGTCTGCAATCAAGACCTCTTTCATATTCCTGATCATCAAGAGAAAAGTGGACACTTGATCGATACGCACCCAATTCAGAATTGATCGTTTTGTCGGTTAATATTTCCAACTTCAATCCAGGATTCGAATATATTTGCAAACGATCAAATTTTTCTAAATGAATTGGAAAACTTGATACAGATCGAACTTCCCTTTTAGAGAGATCGTTCAAATACATCATCCCTATGAAGTCGGAAGAATTCTTCTTTCTTAAAATGATAATATCATAAATTGTATTCTGATCTGATTTTGTTTGGCACCACGCCTGAGCCTGATACTCAGGGTAATGAGCTTCTAAAAAGTCTGTATTCACATAGACTCCGTCACCGACAGACTTAATAATCGACCCAATTGAATTCGCTACAAACTCCGAAGATACAAGTCGGCTTGTCTTCTGACATGATTGAGGATTAACGGTATCAATTTTCAACCCACTAGAATCCTTCGTCAGCGTTTCAAATTTTTCAGAACAATTTGTATCTGGTATTTCCCTGATATAGCTTGCCGTCAGCTTACCCTCATAACCTTCACCGTTTCCTGAAATTCCGCCACCACCCAACTTCGAACTTAAACTGGAGGTTAAATCACTGATACTTCCAGATTTTAAGCCAGTCTGACAGTTTTGAAAAATCAGCATTAAAACCGAAAGGCTTAATATGACTATGTGGTTTCGATACCTAAACATGAAGATTACTCCCGACTTAGATCTATTGTTCTTTTCGGCATACCTTCTTGAAGACTAAAAAATATTCACATTGATTTTTTCTTTCTTATTTTGATATGAACCATTTTGAGATTCTAATTGTAAAGCCATATCAGCAGTCCTTAATGCATTTGCAGCTATTGTCAGAGAAGGGTTCACACTACCACTGCTAGGAAATACCGAAGCATCGACAATCCATAGATTGTGTAAATCATGTGATTGACCCATCATATTCACCACACTGTTAGATCGATGAAGACCCATACGACACGTTCCACAAGCATGAGCTATTCTTTCGTTTTCATGGGCTTGCAATAGTTTTAATTGGAAATATTGGCCTATGTATTTTTGTATTTGCTTCCTAAAGTCTTTCAATAAACTTTCATCCTTTGTTGACACTTGATAGATAATTTCAACTTGCCCCTTTTCATCAATGCGAACTTCATTTTGCACAGATGGACTGTCTTCTAATATTGTTGCAACAAATAACAAACGCTGACGTACTTGCTGTAAAAGCCAACCCAATATTGGACGAACAATGAAAAACAGAACTTTGAATAGTGGATTATGAATCTTTTCTGACATTTCGTGCAAAAGCACAGCAACCGCCGGCAGTCGACCAAAGGATTGCATGACCCCCTTAGGTCGTTGATCAACCTGATCAAAATGAAAATATTTCGCCCCAAATTCTTTTAAATCTATTTCCTTTTCAGGTGATTTCTCAGTCCACAGACCGTAAATATCAATCAGATGCCTCATCAGATTTTTTCCAACTAACCCAGAACTATTTGCAAGTCCGTAGGGATGAAATTGATTTTTAGATTTTAACAATAATGCCGGTGTAAATAGGGCACCCGCAGCCAGAACAAAGTTAGAACTCGAAAAAGTGACCTCTTCATTCAAAGTTGTTAAACGACACAATACGGATGTCACATTTTTTGAGTTGGCATTTAACTTTACCACTTCACATTCCGTTACCAAGGATGCGCCATATTGAAAAACTGCTTTTTCAATACATGAATTGTATGCATCCGCTTTTTTCCCGCAAGTACAAACAAATCCCTGACATCCTTCACAATTCATGTCATCCAAAGAATTCTTTCCCATGTACAAGGGATAGGTTTCCAACCCATTTTGTTCTAAATTTTTGATCAATTTTTGATTGGCTTCCGAGGCGACTTTAATCTGTCTGACATGAAATAGTTGTTCAGCTTGCTGGTAATAGTTTTGCATCGTTTTATACGAAACAGGCCAAGCATTCCCTACTGAATGAAATTCCCTTTCAGAGAATCGTTCAAACACCATTCCATACAATTGAGAACTCCCCCCAACCCCACTTCCAATAAATGGAATAAACTGTTTCTTTTTCGTCGATGACAAGTCCTGAACAGGTTCAGAACAACGACCTGCATTTTTTAAAACATTCTTTGCTTCAAATTGAAAATTTGGATGTTGTTCTGCAAACAAACCTTTCACCGTCGGCAAGACACCTTTTTCTAAAAACAGAACTCGCTTTCCTGCCTGTGCCATTCTTAAACCAAAACTAGCTCCTCCAATGCCGGTTCCTATGATGATATAATCCCATTTTAACTGCGCTATTTTCTGTATGCTATTTTCATTAGAATTGAAATTCATGGGAACCTCCATGAATTTAGAATAAACCGCTTCACATCATGATCGTAGGGACGAATTGGCTGGATCAAATTGAATTTCATCTGTGATTCAAACAGTTTTCGCCATTTTTAC
>CAZFSX010000137.1:0-7424 GCA_964522115.1 uncultured Pseudobdellovibrionaceae bacterium
ATGACCGTATGAGTCCTTCTAAGGGTTGGAACGCCAGAGCCAGTTTGGAATATGCTGGGTTGGGTGGGGATTTTCATTACCTTCGAAGTATGAATTATCTTCGTTTTTATAAGAATTTATTTTGGGATGTTGTTTTGCGTACCAATTTTAATTTTGATGCCATCACAAAGGCGGATGATCGCGATATTCCCTTCAATCAATTATTTTTACTTGGTGGACAAAATACTTTGCGCGGTTACCGTAATCGATCGATTGGACTTCGTAAGTTTTCTCAGTACCAGTACGATCAGCAGTTGAGCATCAATCCTGGGATCAATTTAGCATTGAACGAAAAAAATTCATGGAGACCCTACGGAAATCTTCAGCAGGCTTACGCAAATATCGAAACAGAATTTCCATTGATTAAGGAAGCTGGAATTAAAGGTGTTTTCTTTTACGATGTTGGAACTGCTGCCGATGCCGTTTTGGATGGCGATTTGTACAGCAACTTAGGACTTGGATTTCGATGGGGATCGCCAATTGGTCCATTGAGATTTGAGTGGGGATTTCCTTTAAAGAAAGATCGTTTTGTCGACGAAAACTTTCAATTCAACTTTTCAATTTGGCAACCGTTTTAAAAAAAACAAAGGGAGTACAGGCATGAAAAAATTAGTTATATTGATCGCATCACTAGGATTTGCGATGGCCGCAAAGGCCGAAGTTAAAATCGGATACGTGGATATGCAAAAAGCTATTCAATCCACAAGTGCAGGAAAAAAGGCAAAGTCTGAGTTGGAAGCTGAATTTAATAAAAAGAAAAAAGAACTTGAGAAAAAAGAAACTGATTTGAAAAAAATGGGCGAAGATCTTGAAAAGAAGAAGGCCGTTCTTTCTGAAGAAGTTTTTGGTAAAAAACAAGCTGAGTTTCAAGAAGAAATGTTGAAGTACCGTGAATTCGTTGGCAAGAGCCAGATGGAAATGCAAAAAAAAGAACGTGATTTGACGGCTCCGATCTTAGAAAAAATGAAAGCAACGATTGGCAAAGTTGGAAAAGAACAGAAGTACACAATGGTGCTTGAAAAAGCAGAACACAGCATTTTGTGGGCAGAATCATCTGCTGATTTAACAGATGATGTGATCAAAACATTTGAAAAAGAAAAGTAGGAAATTATGAAGGTACATCCAACGGCGATCTTGCAGGGAGAAGTTGAGCTTGCAGATGATGTCGAGGTGGGTCCTTATTGTCATATTCAGGGGCGGGTAAAAATTGGCAAGGGTACCTATGTTGAAGGTCATGTAACACTTGGCTCGAAGTATGGAATTCTTGAGATCGGAGAAAATAACCACTTTTCTCCGGGGGCTGTGATTGGTGGTCCGCCTCAGGACGTGGGTTATAAAAATGAACCCACACAGTTGATCATCGGAAATAATAATACTTTCCGTGAATTTTCAACTGTGAATATTGCAACCAAAAAGGCAGATGGAAAAACAGTGATTGGAAACAACGGCTACTTTATGGCCTACACACACATTGGTCATGATTGCCATGTTGGTAACAATGTCGTGATTGCCAATGATTCCCACTTGGGAGGTCATACCATCATTGAAGACAATGTGGTGATTGGTGGAGTTTGTGCCTTCAATCAATTTACACGTGTTGGTCGCAATGCTTTTATTGCAGGTAGCAGTGTGGTTGTGAAAGATATTTTGCCCTTCACGCGTGCCCATGGAAATCAAGCTGTTTGTCGTGCAACCAATAAAATTGGTTTAGCTCGTAAGGGTGCTTCGAAAGAAGAAATTGAAAATATTCACAGAGCCATTCGAATCATTCTTATGGGAAGTGATACCATCGAGGAAGGCATCGAACGCATTCACGCAGAATGCCAGTTGTCTCCGAATGTGGAGTATCTGATTCAATTTATTCGTTCTTCATCACGAGGTATTGCAAAGTGAGTTTAAGAGCAGCTGTTGTCGGTGTTGGTTATTTGGGAAACTTTCATGCACAAAAGTACAAGTCCTTGACGGGAGTTCAACTGGTCGGGGTCTGTGATACTTTGCTTTCGCAGGCCGTGAAAGTTGCAACAGATCTGGGAGTGCGTGCCTTTTCAAAACCTCAAGATCTTCTTGGGGAAGTTGATATGGTGACGATTGCTTCTACCACGCGAACTCATTTTGAGTTGGCACAATTTTTCCTGTCCCATGGAATTCATGTGAATGTGGAAAAACCGATGACAGTGACGGTGGCAGAAGCCGAAGAACTTGTGCAATTGGCTGCCGCTAAAAATTTAGTTTTAACGGTGGGGCATATTGAAAGATTTAATCCAGCAGTTGTGGCTCTCAAGGCCCAGATGCAGAAGCCTAAAATTATCGAATTGCAAAGACATGCTCCTTTCAAAGCGCGTGGAGCGGATGTCAGTGTGGTTCATGATTTAATGGTTCATGATATTGATCTTCTTTTGTCGATGGTTCCATCGCCTGTGGTGAAAGTGCATGCCCGTGGATCTAAAGTTGTCACAAATTCATGGGATGTTGCTTCGGCAACATTTGAATTTGCCAATGGTGTTTTAGGATTTATCCATGTCAGTCGCATAGCTTCGGCGATGACTCGATCAGTGAAGGTTGTCGATCAAAATTTTCAAATTTTTGCAAACACTCAAACGGGTGAATTGGAAAAAATTTCTCATGGCACTTCGGAGCAAGAACCACTCAAAGTAGAAAAATGGACAGTGGACAAAAAAGATGCTCTTTTGCAAGAAACCGAGACTTTTGTGAAAGCCGTTCAAAAGCAGGGTTCTTTACTTGTCACAGGTCAGGATGGATTGCAGGCCATGAAGTTTGTTGAAACTGTGGTAGGTTTGATTGAAAAGTTCAGCTGAGGACAGTGGCCGTCAGGCATCATCCATCTTAATGATTTCCGCCGAGGCCTCTTCAGGTTTGTATGCAGAACGTCTTTTGCAAGAATTAAAAAAACGCCAACCCCATGTTCATTGTTTTGGTGTTGGGACTCCTGAAATGGAGGCACTTGGTTTCGAGCGCCTGGGTCGAAGTGAAGAGATGGCGGTGGTTGGAATTGTCGAGATTCTGGCTCACTACAAAGATCTTCGAAAAGTTTTTTACAATTTAGTAGAACAGGCCAAGCAGCGTCGTCCTGCCTTGGTTGTTCTGATGGATTATCCCGAATTCAATCTGATGTTTGCGAAGGAAATGAAAAAACTTGGCATCCCTTGTGTGTACTATATTTCTCCGCAAGTTTGGGCTTGGCGGCAGGGGCGTGTTCATAAAATCAAAAAATATTGCGATCAAGTGCTCTTGCTTTTTCCTTTTGAAGTTGAGTTTTACAAGCAATTTGATGTTCCCTTTCAGTTTGTGGGACATCCTTTGTTGGATGAACTTCCCAAGGATTATCAGGATCGCAAAAAAAGTTTACTTCATCGTCGTCAGTGCGGTTTTTCAGACCAGGATATTGTGATCGGTCTGATGCCTGGAAGTCGTCGTTCAGAATTAAAATATAATTTTCCAACTCAGTTGGAAGTTGCGCGACAGCTTTTATTGAAATTTCCAGAAAATGTGAAAATTGCGGTGTTGGTGGCCCCAAGTTTTCAAAAAGAACAAATTCAAGATTATCTTCAGGATTTACGTTTTCCAATCATGGTTTTGAAGGATGATCCCTTTCGTATGTTGGATTTAGTCGATTATATTTTAGCAGCTTCCGGGACAGCCACTTTGATGGTGGGATTGATGGAAAAACCGATGGTCATCATGTATAAGGCTCAAGCTTTGACGGTTTTCATTGGACGTCGAATCATCAAAGGGTATTTTGGGATTGTGAATCTTATTTTGGGAAAACAAGCCGTGCCCGAGCGTTTGCAAGAACAAGCCAATGTGACAGAACTGACAAATTTGATGGCAAAATATATTCAAGATCCAGAATACACTCAAAAAGTGCGAGAAGACTTAGCTCAGTTGCAAAACCTATTAGGGACTCGAGGAGCCACCAGTCGTGTCGTCAATATCATTGAATCCTATTTGCCTGCGAGGTCTTGATGTACCGTTGGCTGATGGATTTGCGCAATACTTTGTATGATCACAAGCATCTGTCCATTCAGACTTTGCAGGTGCCCGTGATCAGTGTCGGGAACCTTACCACAGGTGGAACAGGTAAGACTCCCTTTATTGATAAGTTGTTGAAGCATTTCTCAGAAAAATATATTTGTGGAGTGGCATGCAGAAACTATAAAGCAAGCTCTTCATTTTCTGGGCTTGTAGGTTCCGAGTACAGAGATCCTTCCATTGTTGGAGATGAAGCCTTGCTGTTAGCGGATGAAAATCCAGGAAGTTTGATTTTTTCCGGGGCTTCAAAGACGGTTTCCGCGACTCATTTGCAAGAATTGGGAGCCGATTTAATTTTTGTCGATGATGGTTTTCAGCACCGTCGTTTGCATCGAAATTGTGATATTGTTTTATTGGACGCATCTGTTCCTGTTTCTCATTATCGAGTCTTACCTTGGGGACATATGCGGGAAGGCTGGAAGGGATTAGAAAGAGCTGACTTGATTGTTCTGACAAAAATGCAAGATGCTCGTCCTGAAACTTATGATTTTTTGATCAAAAAAATACCAGAGTTCCATCGTCAACAGGGCCACGTTTTTCATGCAAGGTCAATTTTGCACAATTTACCTTCCAAAAAGGAAAAAGTCTTTTTGGTGGCGGGGATAGCAAGGCCTGATAGTTTTTTTTCAAAATTTCAAAAGGATCAAATTGTTGGGACACATGTTTTTCCTGACCATTATTCCTATTTGCAGCAAGATATTATGAAGCTCGAGGCTTTGGCCAAGAAGCAAGGTGCTCAATCCATTTATGTCACGGAAAAAGACATGGTAAAAATACGTTCTTGGCTTTTTTCTGAAGAATCTCGAAGAATGTGGAAGTCAGTTGTTTTGAATGTAGAAGTGGATGAAAGAAAAGAGTTTTATGAACACCTCGAGTTTTTTTTGGACTAAATTATTCACAGCATGGATTTATTTTTCACCGGCATGGATTCGTCGATTTCTTGGAAATTGTATTGGCTTTTTATGGTGGGATCTTTTGCGTATACGTCGAAAGGTCGTCTTAGACAATTTACAGATCGCCTTTCCAGAAAAGGATCTTGCGTGGAAAAACGAAATTGCTCGTAAGTCCATTCAGGGGATGGGGCAATCTTTGATCGAGTTTTCTGTTTTACCTTGGTTGAATCCATCTTGGATCGAAAAAAATGTGGTTTTTGAAAATGAAGAGGCTTTTCACAAAGCTCAGCAACAGGGAAAAGGTGTTTTACTGTTGAGTTTGCATCTAGGAAATGGAGATCTGGCCGCATCGATTTTGTCGATGCGCGGTCATCGCATCCATGTGATTTCGAAAAAATTTAAAACAAAATGGGTGAATGACCTATGGTTTGGTATTCGTGTGGCCAAAGGTGCGATGTTTATCGATCCCCATGGAACGAAAACTCCTTTTCAAATCTTGTCTGCTTGTAAAAAAAATGAAGGTGTTGTGTTTGTGAATGATCAGTTCATGGGGAAGCCCTACGGAATTGAAACCACATTTTTTGGTCGTCCCACAGGCACTGCCTATGGCTTAGCTTTGTTTGCTATCAAGACAGGAGCTCCTGTTCTTCCTGTCTATACATTTCGGGATTCGCAGGGAAAAACGCATATAGCTTTTGGAGATATCCTTCCTATGGTGGAGCATCCTGATCGCCAGGAACAAATTCATTTGCTAACCCAGAAATATACAGACACAATTGAAGAACTGGTCCGTCGTTATCCCGATCAATGGATGTGGGTGCACCGACGTTGGAAAAAATGGGAGTAGCATGACACTTTTCAAAAGGATTTGGATCGTGGTTGCGGGTGCAAGCCTTTTGGTTGCATGTACAGCCAAGTTTTTGAAATACGATCAAGAAGATCAACTTCGCAAGAACAATGAATTCGAACAGGCTGTGAAAATTGTCGAAGTTCCCGTCGGGGCTTCTGGCGGGACTTCTGAACCTGCCAAGGGGCCTCAGGTGCAGCCACCTTTGAAAATACCGACAGAACCACCAGCATCCCCCAAGGATGTGAATGCCAAGCCTGTTGCAGAAGTTCCAGTGATCAATAAAGCATCTATCAAGGTGAAGCCTCCCTTGCGAGCAAAAGATTTACCCAAACCGGTTGTTGATAAAAAATCCGTGGCGGTGAAACCTGCGGAGCCAGAACCTGCTCGTCGAGAACCCGATCTCGAAGACATGGATGGGTTTGCTCCTGGGCAGCGTCGTCCCTTGAAGGATCCCTTTCGTGTCGGTGAAAAAGTTGTTCATGATGTCAGTTACTTTAAAGTTTCCGCAGGGCAATTGACATTAGAAGTGGGCCCCTTTGTGGAGGTCAATCATCGTAAGTCCTATAATTTTATCACCAGCATTCAATCCAATCGCACCTTTTCAACATTTTACAGTGTGGACGATTATTCAAAAACCTATGTGGATTATGAAGAATTGATTCCCCATGTTTTTACCCTGCACGTGAAAGAATCGGGACAGTTACGCGAGGCCAGCAGTTACTTTGATTCCAGCACTTTGCAGGCCAAATTTTGGGAGAAAAAATTCACAGAAAAAAATGGGCACGAAGAAAAAAAACTGGAATGGGAAATTTTAAAATATTCTCAGAATGTTTACAGTGCTGCTTACTACATGCGAATTTTTCAGTGGAAGGTGGGGAAAGAGCACGCCTTTCGTATCGCCGATGACGGAGAAAATATTATTTTTCGTGGCAAAGCCATTCGTGCAGAAAAAATCAAGACTGAAGCTGGTGAATTTAATGCTTTGGTGATCAAGCCCGAAATCGAAGTGAAGGGTTTATTTAAACCCATGGGCGATATTTTCTTTTGGCTAAGTGATGATGATCGCAAATACCTTTTGCGCGTAGAAAGCAAAATCAAAATCGGCACCTTGGTCACCGAAGCCGTGGAAATCAACCCGGGGAATCTTTAGAGATTGAAAAATTGAGTATGTCTCGTGGACTTTTGTCTTAAAATGATACGCTTAAAATATAAAATATAATTTATATTAAGTACTAAAAAGTAAAATATACTTTATATTCTTTGGGTGATTATGTAGAATAGACGTTGTCATCATCCGGAGAGAAATATATGTACACACCCAGTCAGGCTAAAATTGCACTGAAGGATTTAGGAGTCCAGCTACGAATGGCTCGAAAGCGACGTATGTGGACAATTGCTGATTTAGCAAAAAAAATTTCAGTTTCTTCTCCAACAATCATTGCTCTTGAAAAAGGAGAGCCAACAGTCAGTGTTGGAGTCTTGATTTCCACTCTTTGGGTTTTGGGGTTAGATCATGAACTTCGTCAGTTGACACAACCTCATGATGCCCAAGGAATACAGCTGATGAACGCAAGACTTCCAAAAAAGGTTCG
>CAZFSX010000138.1:0-7416 GCA_964522115.1 uncultured Pseudobdellovibrionaceae bacterium
CAGAAAGGTTTTCAAATGATTGGCAGTCGATTTGCAACTCGCATTGCTTGGAAAACATGGCTATCTTCCCTAGCTGTTGCTTCTATTGTTTTTATTTTCTACTCAGTATTTGAATTTATTGGAATCTCGTCAAAAAGAACGCATCATATTCTCTCTGCTTTTGAAAGCGTGAGTCAAATTCCAAGTCAGTTTTATATTATGGGTGACTTTCTCTCTATGAAAAATTTTCTTGAGGATTGGGCTGGAAAAAACAACGTAAGTTTGCAATTGCTTGATTCAAATGGAGTGTTTATTCTAAATATTCAAAATCACCATAAAGACCCAATCATTATTTCTGGTAACTGGACTCGTGGTTCTGCAAATTTAGGAACATTTACAATTACAGGGGATTTATACGACGAAAAAAAATCCAAATTAAACAGTTTTTTAATCCAATTTTGCATTCTCCAATTTGGCTTTCTCTTATATTTAATTCTACAAGTTTTTGTTACTAAAAGAGCGATCTCGCCATTGAAAGAATTGGAAACAGAACTATACTCAGAAGCTCGCCGTCTTGGTTTAAACTCGAATATATTCGACAATGATGAATTAATAAACCTTCGTAAACTTTTTGATCATATTACCAATGCTTGGATTATTGAACGAAACTTAGTTAAAGAATCTGAGAGGATGACAGCCTTCGTGGACATTTCACAGCAAGTTTCTCATGATATTCGTTCGCCATTATCTGCCTTGAATATGATGCTGACGGATCTCAAGGAACTTCCAGAACAAAAAAGAATCATCGTTAGAAGCGCTATTCAAAGAATTAACGATATATCAAATACACTTCTTGATAAAAGTAAAAAAATCGATACGTTTAAAACATCACTTGACCCTAAAATTGAAAATTTAACGACACCACCTTTCGTTTCAAGGATTTTATTGACTTCACTTGTTGGTGAATTGTTGTCTGAAAAGCGATTACAGTTCCGTGAAAAAATTAATATCTCTATTGAGGAAAATTTTAACAATGCCTATGGCTATTTTGTTGATATTAACCCGACTGAACTTAAACGTGTGATTTCTAATTTAATTAATAATTCTATTGAAGCTTTTTCAAATAATTCTGGATCAGTTGTGGTGGAAACTCTAGGTACTGATAAGTTTGTGTCATTAACAATCAGTGATAATGGATGTGGAATTCCTAATGCAATACTTTCCAAACTAGGATCTCGAGGATTTACTTATGGAAAAAACAATTCGTCCTCAGGATCTGGTCTTGGCATTTATCATGCAAAAACAACAGTTGAAAATTTAGGTGGCACATTTGAAATCAAATCCTCAGAAGGATGTGGTACAATCATTCACATTCAACTACCAAGAGTGCCTGCACCACAATGGTTTGTAGAAAAGATTAGTCTATCACCTAACATGACAATCCTATCAATAGATGATGACCAAAGTATTCATAGCCTATGGAAGGATCGTTTGAACAATGTTCTTTTTCAACGTTTAAATATCAAATTATTGTGCTTTACTTCTGCCAAAGATTTTATACAAAAACACAATCGGTTGATACCCACAAACCAATCCAATATTCTGTACCTAGTTGATTATGAATTTATCGACCAAGGTATAAATGGACTTGAGCTCATTGAAAAATTGGGAACAGCAAGTAATTCTATATTGGTTACGAGTCGATATGAAGATCCTTCAATTCAAGAAAAATGTCGAATACTTGGCGTTAAACTCATTCCAAAGGCATTGTCTGGATTCGTTCCAATAGAAATTAGTCCTTAAATACTCAAGAGTGAATTTGCCGCTAGCATAAAAATAAATTTTCCCTTTATGACCACTTTATTAAAATGGCTTTGGTTCATATAGCAAGGGACTATGCCTGCCCCACTCATGTTCAGGATCCTGCTCAAACCACCCTGAGGAATGCTAATGATTTTGAATATTTACGCTCACTTTTCTTTTTTACCCACGGGTGTGGGTAAAAGTGGAGTGTATTTAACTATGCTCGTGGGTAAATTTGTAAGTATACACTTTTACTTGGGTTTATTGGAGCATCATTGCCAATGTGAGTGCAGGACTTTCAACTGAATCTCCGCGGATTGAATTAAGCCACTGCCTATTGTTCAGGATTTTAAGTTTACTTGGATGTTATACATATGTTATAATTTTTGTGTTACGGAGGATTTATGAGGAAAAAACTTTCAGCAGTTGGTAATAGTTTTGGCTTAGTCATTGAGAAGCCTATTCTTGAGCTGTTAAAAATTGATCGAGACACTGAACTTGAGATGAGCACGGATGGAAACAGATTGATTATTGAGCCCATTCGTTCAGTAAAAAAAAGCCTTAGGTCTTCTGCAGAAAAAATCATGAAAAAACATGACTCCACTTTTAGAAAACTCGCCAAGTAAATTCAATGGACTTTCAATTTCTATCCCTTGACGATGTTTTAGAATTTTCAAAAAATGAAATCTTAGATAAGACACCTATCGATAAATTTATCATTTAAAATCTAATGAATCTTTCTTAAGAAGATGATGTTCTTTTCCGAAGGACAGGAGTTTTTTTTGGATTTCATCTCGGGCGGATCGAAAGGCTTCTGGCATTTGATCTTTCGATGCGTTTGCAGGGTCTTGTATCGGCCAGTGAAGTCGTTTTGCTTTTGTTATCATCACGGGACAAATTTCTTCGGCACACAAAGTGATCACAAAATCCAGATCGCTTAAAAAATCCTGAGGTATCTGACGGAAGGACTTCGAAGAATTTTGGTGAATATCAATCCCAATTTCCATCAGTGATTGAATGGCCCAAGGATGAACAATTCCTGAAGGCATAGACCCTGCGCTTTGAATCTGTGTCTTTTCATTCAACAAAAACTTTGCAAGCCCTTCAGCCAATTGACTGCGCGCTGAGTTGGCAACACATAGAAATAAGATTTTCATTTTTGGCCTCTTTCAAAAAAACTGCATTGGGACAATGTCTGAAAATTTACTATTGTGTGGAACTTTTGTCGAAATCTTTTGGCAGAGTTTTGGAACTTCAAAATTTCTTCAAGAAGTGGATCGTCGCAAACTCTTTATGAATCGTTACCCTTCGGAAGTCTTACTTCCGAAAAGGAAACACAGGAAGATGTTTCAATTCCCGCAGAAGAAATTAATAAAAACAAGGCCCTGTTTTTAGAATATGTGGCAAGTAAATCAGATGCGGTTTCATCTCTAGTGGATCAAGAGCAGCCCCGTGAGAGGACGCTCTTCTTTTTTAACATATTGCCTCTGCTGCATGTAAGAATAACTCGTAAGTATATTCAAACTCGGTAAGTTTAATTTATTTAGTTGCATCGTTAACCTGTTGTATTATTTTATCAGCATGAGCCTCTTCTGTGCCTTCAAATTGAATATTTGGAAGCAAATTCTTGGTCCCATCACTTTTACCACATTCCCCATTTTTCATATTAGTATAAGCAGCATGAGCTTGTCGGTAGGCCATCAAGGCGTCTGCATAATCGACTTCGCCTTCTTTGACTTTAGGGCGGGGACCCATTTGATCCATTTGTCGCTTTGTTTCTTTGGCTTCTTTTTCTACGTTTTTAATCTTTTCTTCGAATTGTTGCTGGACATTTTTGGCATACTCTTGAGCTTGCATGATTTTGGTTCGTAATTCGCCTAACTCTTGAATGTACTTTATTTTATCTTCCGATAATTCTTTTGTATTTTGATTTTTAAAAGTCGCCACTTCCTTTTGGTTTTCGCGATAGGAATCCAGCATATTTGCTTCCTTGACCCTTAGATCATTAAATTCTGCATCCAACTCCGCTTGTTGACGTTCCAACGCTCGCATCGATGCTTCTTTTTGAATCCGCATTTCTCTCATACAGTTGGAAAAGTCATCGGATTTCACTTTATTTTTTTTCGAAATCAATCGGTTTTGAGCATTCGCAGATGAAGTCTGACTTGATTTAATAAGACCACCTGGAGGATTTTCCTTTGTTGTCCCCAAAACTCCATTTGCAATTTTTTGATATTCTCGATCACAGGTTTTGGAAATCGCAACGCTGTTGAATTTTTGAAGAGTCGCAATGTACATATCATCAATTTGTGCTCTTTTTGTATTTAAAGCAGTTCTTTGTTTATTGAGCATGGACTCTTCATCCAGTTTCTTTCGAGAAAATTCCAGCATCTTTTTTTCCATTTGAGAAACTGCTGAATTTTTATCCTTGTTATTCTTCTCAAATTTCTCTTTGGCCTCTTTCACTTCTTTATTTAATCTTTCCAGATTTTCTTGATTCTCTTTTTTCTTTTCCAAGAGATCTTTCTTTGCTTGCTCTAAATCACGTTTCGAATCCTTCAATTCGCTTTCTAAATCCTTTTTTTGTTGATTATAATCATCTTTAGAAAAAGCAGGGCATAAATAGGCATAGACTTTTGCCTTTTTTTCAGTTTGAAGATTGGCCAAATCAACACCTGCATAATTACCTAAGGATTTCACAACCTGGTCTGCATATCTTTCGTAAGGGTCTTCTTTCTTTGTGGTTTTTGTCTCTTCATCATCTTGCCGACTTTCTGTCGCCGCATTGGCTTGTTCACAGGTTGCTATGACCTCGACGCAAGAGGCTCCTCCTCCTCTTGCTCTGTTTGACTTATCATCATTCTCATCCTCTTCGTCATCGTCTTCAGAGTTATTTTTCTTGGTGATCTCCTGGATTCTTTTGGCAGAAAGTTTGGGTTTATTCTTACAAGCGTCTTGATATTTTTTAAAATTATCTGTGATCTCCTTGGCTTTTTTTTCACAGCTGTCTTTGAGGTTATTTAGTCTTGTAGATTCAGCTTGTTGAGCATTGAAGCCAGTAAAAAAATTGCTACCCTCAGAGGCCTTCCCCGTATTATCCCCCCAAGCGCTGCTTAAAGAAAATACGACAGTTGACAAAATGATGAACAGTCTTTTGTGAATTGGCATAGAAAACCCCCGTCACAATGATAGCATTGCAAAAGTAAGGCCTGAAGATGCAGGCAGGGGGATCCTTGCAAATCAGGACTTTGGTCACCAGGACTTTCATCGATGTTTTTTTTAGCGGGGATTCCTTCTTGATGGGGGCTGTCTCAACTTGATACATTTTTCTTATGCAAAAAGGATTTAATTCTGACATTCAAGTGCGTGGAAAAACTTTTCATGTTCAAACAGAAGATTGGGGTCAACAAAACCCCTACCTTGTCAGTCGTATTTTCCAAAACGGTGCAGTTCTTAAAACGATCAAACGTAGCTATGCCGAAGCTCTTCAAAATGGTCCTGTACGTACAGGGGATGCTGTGCAATTGGCCCTGCGGGAACAACATCATCATATACTGGATGAACTTTTTGCTGGAAGAATCCATTTCTAAGCCCCTGCTGTGAAATCATTTGTCGTTGCAACGCATCTCTTGATGCCTTAGTGTACCCATCACCTATTTTTTATGACAAAGTTAAGCATGCTAAAAAAAATACTCATCTCGATCGGAATTCTTGCAGCTTTGGGTCTTACATCTGTTGTCCTGGTGATTCGCCATGTGCGATCCTCTTTACCACCGATACTGAAAATTTCTGACTATGAACCTTTGATGGTGTCACAGGTTTTCGATCGCAATGGAAAAAAAATTGGAGAGTTCTTTCGTGAACGTCGCATACTTGTTCCCTACAAAGAAATGCCCAAACTTTTAGTCCAATCTTTTTTGGCCGCAGAAGATGATCAATTCTTTGAACATGGTGGAATCAATTATTTGGCCATTCTTCGTGCAACCCTTGCGAATCTGCGCGCGGGTCATACTGTTCAAGGTGGATCGACGATCACTCAACAGGTGGCAAAAACTTTTTTCTTGTCCAATGAAAAAACTGTTCTTCGCAAAGTGAAAGAAGCCCTGCTTGCACAACAATTGGAAGACCATCTGAGCAAAGAAGATATTCTTTACCTTTACCTGAATCAAATTTACTTTGGTCAAGGCGCCTACGGAGTCGAAGCCGCTGCGGAAACTTATTTTCGCAAAACGGTGAAGACATTAACTTTGCCAGAGATGGCGATCTTAGCTGGCCTGCCGAAAGCTCCAAGTGCCTATTCACCTATCCACAATCCAACGCGTGCAAAAGAACGACAAAGCTATGTTCTTCGAAGGTTGGCTGAAATTGGCGCTATCACAAAACAACAATCTGAAGCTTTTATTCAAGAGCCTGTGAAGGTTTATGCTCGTGAAAAATTTGAAACCTATGCTCCGTATTTTTTAGAAACCGTTCGTCAGGTGTTGAAAGAAAAGCTGAGCGAAGAAATGGTTTTAGATAAGGGACTAAAAATTTACACCAGCTTAGATCTTTCCAGACAGTTGGCAGCACAAGAATCCGTCACAGCAGGCTTAAAAAGTTTGGATAAACGCCAAGGCTACCGTGGTCCTTTGAAAAACATGACAGATCCACAGGACATTGGTGATTTTCTTTTAAAGACGCGCAATAAACTGATCAGCGAAGCCTTACCAGAGCGAATTATTCAGCCCAGTGGAAAATTTAATGACTATGGCCCCATGGATTTTAATCGTGGGCGTGAAAATGGCAAAACTCAAACCATCCCCTACTACTTGAAAAAAAATCAAACAACCGAAGCTATCGTGACTAAAGTGGATGATGAGTTGGGTTTAGTCACTGTTCGCATGGCTGAAATTCAAGGTTTGATTGATTTTGAAAGCATGCAATGGGCACGAAAACCTGATGGTGAAAAAAGATATGACTTAGATCTGATTAAAAAACCTTCTCAGGCATTAAAACCCGGGGATGTGATCCTTGCTAAACTTGTTTCAGAAAAATTTGAAAGCGATCGTCTGAAAAACTACTTCAAAAAAAACAAAGCCCCTGCAGATAAACCATGGCCTGATGTCAGCACCTATTATCACATGGCCTTGGATCAAGAACCCATTGCAGAGGCCGCCTTGCTGTCCTTGGATCAATCGACCCAAGATGTTCTCGCGATGATTGGTGGATATAAATTCGAACGTTCAGAATACAATCGCGCTTTGCAGGCGGCTCGCCAAACAGGTTCTTCCTTCAAAGCCATCGTCTATGCTTCTTCCTTGGATAAAGGTTACACGGCGGCAACTCCGATCATGGATGCTCCCATTGTCTTTGAAGAACAATCCAAAGATGAAGGACAGGAAGATACAAAATCTTGGAAGCCATCGAACCATGAAAAACGCTTCGGTGGAGATATCATTCTTCGCAATGCTTTAGTGCAATCTTTGAATATTCCTGCCGTGAAGGTCTTGGAAGATTTGGGCGTGGACTGGGCCGCAACCTATGCACGACGGCTGGGCATTTACAATCCTCTGAATATGGATTTTACTCTTGCGCTTGGAAGCAGTGGAATCACTCTGTATGAAATGACTCGTGCTTTTTCTATTTTTGGGCGGC
>CAZFSX010000139.1:0-5867 GCA_964522115.1 uncultured Pseudobdellovibrionaceae bacterium
AATTTCACCGGCACTGGAGCAGCCTACTAAAATGGATTTTGGAAAGTGTTGAACCAACTCTTTCAATGGAGAAAAGTCTTTTCGTTTTGGGTTTGCAAAAACAAAAATCAAAGTTCTTTCCGAATCAAGTTGCGTGGGAAAAGAGGAGTTCCATTGATTTTTGCGATAAAGTAGATTGTGAACTTTCATGTTTTTCGACTCCTTTATTTTTTGACGAAGAACTTCAATTTCTTCTCGGGAAAAAGAGTGAAAAACACAACCAGACCTGAGTCTGGTTGTTGAAGAAGAGATCTTTAAGATTTCATTCTGGGGCCTGCGGCAGGTTGATTGAAAATGAAACTGTCACGATCAAGGACAATGCTGAGTTTTTAGAACGAAAACCGCGACAAAATCTGAAATGTCAAAACGGCGGCGGCATAGGCCACAAGATTCAAGCTGATCAGTTGAGTCCAGGCAAAACGTGCAGATCCCATTTCTCGAATGGTCATCGCAAAAGTTGAAAGACATTGCAGAGCAATCATAAAGTAGACAGCTAAGGCCATCACGCTGGCAAAAGTAAAAATAAAAGTTCCATCTTCAAACTTAGCCTGTTGCATGGCCCCTAAAAGAGATTCGTCTCTTTGTGATTCATCCTGAGTGTCGATGTTGTACATCACAGCCAATGAGGAAACGAAAACTTCGCGTGCCGCAAAGGCGGAAAGCAGTCCTACGCCGGCTCGCCAATCCACTCCCATCGGGCGAAACAGAGGCTCCATTTTTTGACCGACTTGTCCCAGATAACTGCTTTCCAGTTTTTGTGCCGAGTTTTCATTCGAGTAATGAGGAAAAGTTGTTCCCGCCCAGATCAGAGCTCCAAAAAGAAAAATCACAGGACCTGCTTTGCGGATATAACTGACCGTACGAGAAAAGGATTGTCTGAAGATCACTTTCACTTGAGGTCGACGGTAGATGGGGAGCTCCATCATAAAAAAACTGTGGCGTTCCTTGGGAAGAATCTTGTTTAAGATGGACGCCGCGGAAGCACCCACAAACATAGATCCAATATATAAAAAGGCTAATCCAAGTCCTGCTTTCCAAGCTGGCCCATCTTTAAATAAAAAAGCCAACAGCAAAGCATAAACAGGCAAGCGAGCAGAACATGTCATCAGTGGAATAATAAAACCCGTGATCCATCGATCCCTTTTTGATGAAATATTTCGAGTGGCCATCAAGGCTGGGACCGAGCAAGCAAATCCAGAAAGCAAAGGAACAAAGGATCTTCCGCTCATGCCAAGTTTTGAAAAAGGGCGATCGATGATGGAAGCGGCTCTGGCCAAATAGCCGGAACTTTCTAAGAGTCCAACTCCTAAGAAAAGAATAAAAATCTGAGGGACAAAGACAAAAATAGCACCGAAGGGTTTCAAAATTCCATTGGCTAAAAAATCCGCCCACAGTTGCTGGGGCCCCAAATCAGCCACAAAACTGACAAGATGATCTGTTCCTAAATTCACTGCTTCCATAAACGGAGAAGCCATCCAGAAAATCGAGCTGAATAAAGCAGTCATGATTCCAAAAAACAGGATGGCTCCCCAAAAAGGATGCAAAAGCAAACGATCCAAGCGCTGAGTTTTTTCGACAACTTTCAACATATCTTTTTGAGCAGAAGACAAAACATGATTCAAAACTTCTTGAATTTGGGAATGCACTTGTCGGTAGTCTTGTTCAGACCATGGTGGAATTTTCTTTCCTGATTGGGCCGGCATATTTTCCAAGGTTTGAATCAGTTCACGAACACCAAGCCCATGACGTCCATCAATAGGAACAATGGGGATATTCAAAACTTGAGATAATTTTTTTGCATCCAGAGGAATATTTTTTCTTTCCAGAAGATCCTTCATGGTCAAAGCAATGACGAAAGAAAAGCCTGCAGCTTTTAATTGTTGAACAAGGACCAGATGGCGCTTCAGCTGTGTGCAATCCACGACCAAAATAACTTTTTCAATAGCTCCGTATTGAGGATGTTCATAAAGAGCTTTTTCTGTGACTTCTTCATCGGCACTTTTTGGAAATAAAGAATACGTCCCTGGAGTGTCCATCACCAGAAAGTCTTTGTTCCAACGCTGATCCAATTGTCCCAGAGAATATTCCACTGTGGCTCCAGGGTAGTTGACTGTTTTTGAGCGATTTCCTGTCAGCCAATTGTACAAAGTGGTTTTTCCAGAATTTGGGGCACCAATTAAGGCAATAGGTTTTTGTTGTGACATATTAAATGATCTCCACGCAGGCGGCTTCATCTTCACGTAAAGCAAAGAGAGTTGTTTCTAGTTGTAGAAGCAAAGGACCAGAAAAGGGCGCTCGTCCTTTGAAGGTGACTTCAAGCCCTGGATGCAGACCCAACTCGTGAAGACGCGCAACAAGTTCCTCTGGTCCCTTCAGGGCATGAATGATCCCTTTGGGGTTTTGAAATGTCAGCTGGCAAACAGTCATAGGGGGGGCCTCCTCAAGGTCGACATGAAGCGAATGGGGATAAGAACAACAATATTCTATCGATCTTGTCAGTGGTCTTTCTGAAAAATCAGGAAGATGAAAATCGATTGAAAATGACGCGGTCCCTGGGGGTGGAGTCGTGATGATTGTTTTTTTTTAAACCCATGATTATGATTTTTAACTATGAAATGGCGAGATTATTTATTGGGCATTTGGAATTTTTGGCCTCCGTTTTTCTTTTCAGGAATTCGGATTCACTCGATTGCAAAAGATTTTCGCCGCGTGGAAGTGCATTTGAAGCTTCGATGGTGGAATGCCAATTATGTTGGAACCTTATTTGGAGGTTCCATGTTTGCCATGACGGATCCATTTTTTATGGTCATGTTGATGAAGAATTTGGGACGCCAGTACATTGTCTGGGATAAGGCGGCCTCCATTGATTTTATCAAGCCTGGCCGTTCCCATGTGCGTGTGATTTTTGAACTTTCGGAAGAGGTTCTTCAGGATTTGCGTCAAAGGCTGGAGGTTGAGCCCAAAGTTTTATGGAATGTCACTTTGCCGATCACCGATTTTCAGGGGGAACAAATTGCTCAAGTCCAAAAAACTTTGTACTTGAAAAAGAAAAATCAACCCAGGAAATGATTTTGCAGAAGGCTTAATAGGACGACGACCAAACCCCTGGGGGTGAAAAAAAGATCCCATATCTTGCCAAATTCCAAAGCCTGTCCTAAGAAGAGTGGATTCGATCCACGCATTCTCAAGGAGTCATCCATGTCAATGAAAGTTCAATTTGAAAGTACGCCGAACCCAGCCACCTTGCGTTTTCTTTTGCCTGTGACTGTCGCCGAAGATACCAAGGAATTCACCTCTGTGCAGGAAACTCAGTCGTCTCCTTTGGCCAATAAACTTTTTGGATTTCCTTGGATGAGTGGTGTTTTGATTGGACCTCAGTTCGTGGCGGTGACGAAGCAGGATTGGGTCGATTGGGATGTCTTGGCCGAGCCTTTGGCGGGTCTTATTCAAGAGCATTTGGAAAGTGGCCAGCCTTTTTATTTAGAACCAGAAGTTCTTCAGCAAAAAATGGAAGAGGATTCAGCCGATGACACGCCCATTGTTCGGCAAATCAAACAAATTTTGGTTCAAGAAATTCGTCCCATGGTTCAGTTGGATGGTGGCGATATCGTATTTTACAAATATGAAGATCAGGTTGTTTATGTGCACATGAAAGGTGCATGTTCAGGTTGTGCAAGCAGTCAGATCACATTGAAGGAAGGCATTGAAGTTCGTTTGAAGCAGGCCATTCCCGAGATCGTGGAAGTGGTCGCTGTCTAAAAAATCTGCCAAAGTTTTGGCGCACAAAAGCTTGATTTCGAAATAGGACCCTTCTAGGGTATTTGGTCTCAACCCTAGAAAAGGATACACGGATGACACCTCGAGTGCGCGAAATTTTAAGTTGGTATGGTTCTGACAATGTAGGCGTTCTTACAAATTTAGCACGCATGCTGAATCACGGTCGTTTGGCAGGGACAGGAAAGATGGTGATCTTGCCTGTGGATCAAGGATTCGAACATGGACCTGCTCGAAGTTTTGCGAAAAATCCAGATGGCTATGATCCTGCTTATCACTTTCAATTGGCTATCGAATCAGGTTGCAATGCCTATGCTGCTCCCTTGGGAGCCATCGAAGCCTGTGCCCGTGAATTTGCCGGTGAAATTCCTTTGATTCTTAAAATTAATAATTCAGATACATTGTATGGAACAAAAAGTCCGATCAGTGCTTTGACGTCATCTGTGGACGATGCTTTGCGCTTGGGATGCGCGGGGATTGGGTTCACCATTTATCCAGGAAGTGCTCATCGTAAAGAAATGTACGAAGAAATTCGTCATGCCGCTGCGGAAGCAAAAAAAGCAGGATTGGTTGTTGTGATGTGGTCTTACCCTCGCGGTGAACAGCTTTCAAAAGATGGCGAAACAGGCATTGATGTGATTGCCTACGCGGCCCATGTTGCAGCTCAGATGGGAGCCCATGTGATCAAAGTGAAACCTCCAACGGCGCATTTGGAACAAGATGCTGCGAAGAAGGTTTATGAGTCTCAAGGTATCAAGGTTGCGACTTTGGCAGATCGTACTCGCCATGTTGTGAACGCTTGCTTTGCTGGAAAGCGCATTGTGATTTTCAGCGGTGGTGAAGCGAAGGGCACGGAAGAAATTTTAGCTGAAGTGCAACAGTTGGCTCAGGGTGGTGCTTTTGGAAGCATCATGGGGCGCAATGCTTTCCAACGTCCTAAGGCTGAAGGTATCGATCTTTTGAAAAAGGTTCAGGATACTTTTGCAGGTAAAAATTTAAGATAATCTTCAACGAAGAAAGAACGTGCCATGATCGATCCAAATGACAATCCCTTGCGCGCCGAAAAAAGAAAAAAACTTCATGCGATGAAGGAACAGGGGATTAATCCCTTTCCTTATAGCTTTGAAAGAAATGCTTCTTTGTCAGAACTTGTTTTGCGCTTTAAGGATAAGTTGCAGCCAGGGGATCATGTGGAAGGTGAAAGTTTCCAAGTGGCTGGTCGTTTGATGACGATGAGGTCCATGGGGAAAGCCAGCTTTTTCAATATTCAAGATCAAACGGGGACCTTGCAAGTTTATGTGAAAGTGGAAGAGCTTTCCGAAATGGATCGCAAGGCTTTTGATTTGATTGATCTTGGTGACATTGTGGGCGTTCAGGGATCCGTCTTTAAAACAAAGCGTGGAGAATTAAGCCTTCATGTGAAAAATTTTTCCGTTCTTTGTAAAGGTCTTGAGCCTTTGCCTGAAAAATTTCATGGCATTGCCGATGTCGAGATAAAATACCGTCACCGTCACTTGGATCTGATCACAGACGAGGATTCTCGCAAAGTTTTTCTGACACGTTCAAAGATCATTAAAGAAATTCGCAACTTTTTAGATCAACGTGGATTTTTGGAAGTTGAAACACCTGTGTTGCAGCCCATTTATGGTGGAGCCGCGGCTCATCCTTTTTCAACTCATCATCGTGCCTTGGATATGAAACTTTTTATGAAGATTTCTCCCGAGCTATATTTGAAGCGTTTGATTGTGGGTGGTTTTGAAAAGGTTTATGAGATTGGGAAAAACTTTCGCAATGAAGGGATTGATCGATCTCACAATCCCGAATTTACGATGCTGGAATTTTACGAAGCCTACACTGATTACAATTATCAGATGAAGCAATTTGAAGAGCTTGTCAGTCATTTGGCTTTGACGATCACGGGAAGCTACAAAGTTCCATACCAAGGAAAAGAGATTGATTTTACTCCTCCATGGCGCCGTTTGACGGTGGAAGAGGGTGTTCGTGAATATGCGGGCATTGATCCAGAAACAATTTCCAATGCGGAGCTTTTTCAG
>CAZFSX010000139.1:5877-7354 GCA_964522115.1 uncultured Pseudobdellovibrionaceae bacterium
CATGGGTCTGATTTGGAAACGGCCTATTCTCGCGGTGAAATGATGATGGAGTTGTTTGAATTGACGGCGGAACAGCATCTTTGGCAGCCCACTTTTGTGATGGATCATCCGATGGAAATTTCTCCCTTGACGAAAAAACATCGTCATAAAGCGGGATTGGTTGAACGTTTCGAACCTTTTGCGGCATGCATGGAAATTGGGAATAGTTATTCCGAATTGAATGATCCCGAAGACCAACGAGCACGTTTGCAAGAACAGGAAGCAAAGCGTGTTGTGGATGAGGAAGCTCAGCCCATGGACGAAGATTTTCTTCTTGCCATCGATATGGGAATGCCTCCAACAGGCGGTGTGGGTTTAGGGATTGAGCGTATCGTGATGATTTTGACCGATCGACCAAGTATTCGTGATATTATTTTATTTCCGACAATGAAATTTCAAGGCAGTGGAGTATCCACGAAGTAGTGCTTTGATCTGACCGATATTTCAATTTGAAAAAGTTGGATGAGTTTTTCCATCCAACTTTTTTTCAGATGGGGGCCTTATGTTCAGGATGAAGATTCAAGTTGATTCTCTTGCAGCAAAGGTTGTGAACAGTCTTTGTTTTTTTTCCTTGATCGCAGTGTGTGGCCTTTGTCTTGAATTTTTTACGGCTTGCACATTAGCTCCCACTCGTTTGCAAAATTCTGATGTTATTTTAGAAAAGAAAACTTTATTGCCTCAACAGCAAGATTTGATTTTTATCGATGCAAGGCCGCGCTTGGATTATTCCATGGGGCATGTTCCAGGAAGCATTTCCTTGCGTTGGGAAGAGTTTTCTCAAACCAAGGAACCTTACCGTGGATTGTTGGATACGGATTATTTTGGATTAGCCAGAATGCTGGCTCGGAAGGGAATTTCGCCAGAAAAAAAAGTGATCATTCTGGGGCGAGGTCCCGCAGGTCTTGGTGAGGATGGTCGCTTGGCTTGGACATTGATGACCCTAGGGATTTTGGATGTGGAAATCCACCATGCCAATGAATGGATCATGTCCCCCAGCACGCAGGAAAGTTATTCAGCAGGACCTGCGGCATCTATATGGCGTCCCTCCGTGGATGAAAGTCTATTTATTTCCAAAGAGGAGTTTTTGAAAAAAGCCACATCGGCTCGTGATTCCTTGAAAGATCCACTGTTCTTGGATGTTCGTTCGGAAAAAGAATATTTAAAAAAAGAAGGTCCTGCTTGGACACAGAAAATTCCAGATATTGCAGCCGTGAATATTCCTTGGGAACATTTTTTTGATTCCAAAGGACGTGTTCTTGCCGGTGCTTCTGCGCAGGCTTGGGTGAAGCATCTGAAGGATCTTGGTTGGAGTCAGGATCGAGAAGTGATTGTGCTTTCCCATCATGGAGTACGATCGGCTGCCGTGGTGTTTGCTCTTCGAAAAATGGGTTTTTCAAAGGCTCGCAATATGGCCGGTGGTTATTACGAATGGGTAGGT
>CAZFSX010000140.1:0-7352 GCA_964522115.1 uncultured Pseudobdellovibrionaceae bacterium
GGAGATGCCTTGGCGATGGCCCTTTTAGAGCAGAGAGGATTTCGACCGCAGGATTTTGCAGAAATACACCCGGGTGGAAGTCTAGGTTTTAAGCTTCTGACAAAAGTCCGTGATGTGATGCACTCGGGAAGTAGTTTGCCTTTGGTGAAATTAGGAAGCCCGATGAAAGAAGTCTTTTCCGTGATGACTCATAAAGATGTGCGTGGTGCGGCTGGCGTTGTGGATGAACAAGGAAGTTTGGTAGGAATTGTGACGGATGGAGATATTCGCAGGCGCTTAGAAAAAAGTGCGGATCCTCTTCAGGGCACGGCAGAACAAATGATGTCTCGTCAGCCGCGGGTGATTGAAGCTGACGAATTGGCAGAAAAAGCATTGTTTTTGATGGAACAATTTCGAATCAATTTACTGTTTGTTTTAGATCGTTCGGCTTCAAATCCACAGGCTCCTGTTGGAATTCTACATATTCAAGATCTTTTGAAAGCAAAAGTACGCTAAGTTTTAAGAAGTCCTTGGTCTTTCGTCCAAGGACTTCTTTGATAATCAGGAATCTTCTCTTGTCTTAAGTCCAGAGCTAGATACAACTTGCCCATTCTTCAAAAACTTTTCAGAATGAAAGAATGGATTTAAATTATAAAAAATTAGAAAAAATAAAAATGCTTGTTTTGGATGTCGACGGTGTCATGACAGATTGTCGAATATTTTTAGACTCCAATGGAGAATGGAAAAGATTTTTTTGTATTCGTGATGGTGTGGGTATCAAACGTCTACAAGAAAATGGTTATAAGACGGCGGTGATCACTGGAAGTGCAACAACCGACATTCGTGCCCGTGTGAAATCTTTAGGAATTCACTATTTTTACGAAGGTGCTTTGGATAAAGAACCTTCATTTCAAAAATTAATTGAAGAATCTGGTTTGCAGCCAGAACAGATGGCCTATATGGGGGATGATATTTTCGATATTCCTCTTTTGAAGAAAGTGGGATTTGCCGCGACAGTTCCTGAAGCTGTGGATGAAGTTTTGGAATGTGTGGATTTTGTCTCGGAACGAGGTGGAGGCCAAGGAGCCATTCGAGAACTGGCAGATTTGGTATTTAAACATGGGGCCTACTCAAAGGAGAAAACGCCGTGAAAAAATGGATGAATCTAGGATGGATTCTGGTTTTTGCAGCAAGTGCTGCTTTTGCAGAGGTTGTTGAATTTTCTGAAGATGAGTTGGCCACAGAATCTGTGATGCCTGTTTTTGATCGGTCAGAAATTGTGCGTAACCGATCCATTCCGATGACAAAACGATTGGAAGCTGGTTTGGATGTCGGCTGGGCGCTGACAGAAGCAATCTACGGTGCCTACAACCTTGGAGCAAATATTACCTACCATTTGAATGAGGAACGAGGAATCAATCTTCATTATACCTCTTATTTGCCAGGTGTTTCTACTTATGCTGATCAATTGTATGGACAGTATGGTTTGGATTACTCCAGAGCGCCAGCTCCAAAATCCAGCTATTTTTTAAATTATGAATTGAAAATGTATTATGGAAAAATGAGTTTCAGTAAAGAAACTGTTTTGAATTTGTCATTGTATTCCCTTTTAGGGGCGGGGATGGTGAATTACGCTCATAAATCTTATCCGTCGATCAATATCGGACTTGGGCAAAGATTTTATTTTACAAAAAAGTTTGCTCTGCGATTTGATATGAAGCTTCAGTACAATAATGCCACGGTTCCTGTCTTGAATCATACATCAGCAAGAAGTTTATTGAAGAACTATCCAGTACCATCTGCGGATGACTTTTCAGAGCGTTATCAACTTTTTACATTTCTTGATGGGGGTTTTGTTTGGCTCTTCTAAGAAAAACACGAAGATCAAGATTTCAATTTGTATTTTCAATTCTTTGTTTAAGCATTCTTTGTTCCTCTGCTGCTTTTGCAGAAGAAGATGATGATTTGAATTCGATTGAAAATGAATTGAGCAAAAGTGCTCCGAAAAAAGTAGCACCAAAGATTGACAAGTACGGAGATGAAAAATCAGGATCAGATGCAAATTTATATAACCTATCTCCGTTTCAAGAGGTGGCCGTTATTCAAAAACGCTATTTGCCAAAGACTGGGCGTTTTGAATTTCATGGTGGATTGACGACAATCACCAACGACTCCTTTTATCTTAGCGGTGGGGCAGAGGCACGCATTGCCTATTATTTTCGTGAAGCTCATGGTGTCGAGTTATTTTATTTTAATTTTGGTACAAGTGAGCGTCAGATTAAAACGGATCTTCGAGATATCAATGCTGTTGCAACAACATCCTTAATTCGTGCGCATTCTTACATTGGTCTGGATTATAAATGGACACCGATGTACGGAAAGCTGACTTTGTTTAATCAAAGACTTGTGCCTTTTGATTTGTATTTTTCGTTTGGAGCAGGGGGGACTGGGACGACGACAAGCAGTGCCGCGCCTACCGTGCATCTGGGCACAGGTCAGTTGTTTGCGCTTTCAAAAAGGACAGCCTTCCGTTGGGATTTTAGCTGGAACTTTTTTGCAGATAAAGGAATCAGTGGAACCTATCAAAGTTTTAATAATCTCTTTCTGAGTGCTGGTGTCAGTTTCTTCTATCCGGAGGCAAAATACAGATGAAAAAGATATTTATTCTTGCTGCATCTTTGTGTTGTATCGTTTCGACAGCGGCTTCTAGTGGAAATGGAATTTATCAGAAACAATTGGCGGAGGCCTTGGAACGGGTAAGATCTGGCAAATATATTCAAGCTGCTCCGATGTTATTTCAATTGAGCCGTAGGAATGAACTTGCAAATGAACAGATGCAAATCAAGTATATTTTGGGCTTGTCCTTGATGGAACTAAAAATGTATCAAGTCGCTTCTTTTCAGTTTGTAGAAGTGATCAAGCAAGGCAATAGCAAGTATGTGAAGTTAGCAGTTCAAAAGCTGGCTGCGATTGCAGATTACCTGGGTGATGATACGATTTTAAACTACGCTTTGAATAAAGTTGAGTTGAACGATTTTCCTGAAAATCAAAAAGATATGCTTTATTTTCGTTTAGGAGAAATCAAAGCGAAGTCTGGAGAAAACGATCAGGCAATCCAGTATTTTGAGCGAGTTCCACCGCAAAGCTCATTTTATCACCAAAGTTTATATAAAAAAGGTTTAGCTTTGGCAGAACAAAACAAAACAAAAGAAGCGATAGCTGTTTTTGAAAAGCTGTTGAGCTCCCGGGAAAAAGCTGGCGTTTTAGATACATTTCGTGCGACGGCATTGATTTCCTTAGCAAGGGTTTATTATCAAGCTAAAGATTGGGATGCTGCGATCGATACTTATCGCATGATTCCCCGTGATCATGAATTGTGGCATGATGGCCTTTTTGAATCTTCCTGGGCTATGTTAAGAGCTGCCAAATTTCGTACAGCTTTAAGTAATTTTCAATCAATTCACTCTGGTTTTTATGATGATTTTTATATGCCAGAATCTTTGCTATTAAGATCCATCGTCTATCTTTACATTTGCAAATATGATGAAATGGAAAAAGTTTTAAATCAATTTGAGAGAACTTATGGTCCTCTGCGCTTGAGTTTAGGGGATTTTCTGAATAACACAAAAAATCCAGATGAGTTTTATGTCGAAATGGAAAAAGCACAAATACAAAAAAGTGGGAAAATTCCAAAACCACCTTTAAAAATTCCCTATCAGGCAGCACGTTACATGTTGGATGAAGCGGATGTCAAAAGGGCTATGAGTTATTTGCAAAGACTTTCCGAGGAACGAAAGCGCTTTGAAGGTTTTGGTAGTCCTGTTGTGAAATCACCCTTTGGTGGATATGTTCTTAAAATTTTAGCTAACCGAGAAAAAAATACACGGATTGAAATAGGTGAAAAGGTGCGTGAGCACATGATTGAAATTCGTGCAGAGTTAAAAGATTACTATGAACAATCTGGATTTATTCGATATGAGATGATCAATGGAAGAAAAGAAGCTTTAAAAAAGAAAATTGCAAATAAAGTTGTTGAACAGGTTCAAGTGGATTCGAAATTTGATCGTACTTACTTTATTCAAAATGGTTGGGAATATTGGCCATTTCAAGGTGAATTTTGGCGCGATGAGATTGGAAACTTTTTTTATCTAGGCAAACAAAGTTGTGAGTAATATATGAAAAGAATTGTCGGTGGGATTTTACTTCTAAGTTTATCAGCAGTTGCCGAAAGCAAAAAAAGTCCAACAGTGGGAGAAGTGTTGCAAAAGGCAGCACTAGGTCCTAAGGGCGAATCATTGCAGCAGATGCAAAAAAAGCAAACAGTGTTGGCTCCTCAGGATAAAACACAATTTGAACGAAAAAAATCCAACGTGAATTTGGATCAAGTGAAGCCACCTAAATCGTCGACCTTTGTGGACGATAAAGGGACAGATCACGCAAAGCTAGAAAAAATTACCGATCAGCAAGTTCAAGAAATGTACAAGTTAACTCAGAAGTACAAAGATTCCACTCAGCGTGGTGAAATGTGGTTGAGACTTGCAGAGTTGTATGTAGAAAAGTCTAAGTTGGTCGATTATCGTAAGCAGCTTGAATATGATAAAATGCTGGAACTCTATGATAATAAAAAATTGAAACATGCGCCTAAGTTGGATGTCAGTGAAGCTAGGGATTTTAATAAAAAAGCCATTCAGTTGTATGAATGGTTTGTTCGAGACTTTCCAAAAGATGAAAAAATCGACCAAGCATTGTTCTTCCTGGGATATAACTACTACGAATTGGGAAATGTGAAAAAGGGGACGGAATACTATGACGAATTGATTCGTCGATTTCCAAAAAGTCCCTATGTTGTAGAATCACACTTTGCACTTGGGGAATATTATTTTGAAAATGAAAAGTGGCAGTCGGCTTATGATCATTATGTCGAAGTTACGAAATTTAAAAGGCATCAATTTTACTCTTTTTCACTTTATAAATTGGCATGGTGTCTTTATCGATCAGGACAAAGTCAAAAAGCCTTAAAGGCCATGGAACTTTTGATTCGTACGGGACGTCAAGATTCTGCTGATAAGGCTAGCGGAAAGAAATCAGCTGGTGGTGCTCAGAAGTTGGAATCTGAAGGAATTCGTGATTTGATTGTTATTTATGCTGAAGCGGGTGATCCACAAAAGGCCTTTGAGTACTTTCGTGAAATCGTAGGACCTGATTTTAAAAACTATGTAGAAAAATTGGCCTATTACTATGGAGATCGTGGAAACAGAGATGCTTCGAGGAATTTATTTCGATTGCTGATTCAAAGCCAGCCTACTCATCCAAAGAACGTTGAATATCAATATCAAATTGTGATGTTGTATTCCTATGCCAATCAACCTGAAGAATTCAAGAGAGAACTTTTTACTTGGATCTCAACCTATGGTTTAAATTCGAATTGGGCTCAAGCCAATCAGGGAAATAAAGAGTTGATGGATAGCACAACAAAGTTGCGTGAAAAGACATTGCAAACATTTGTGATGCAAAGACATCAAACGGCACAGAATTCCAGAGGAGAAGAGTCAAGAAAGCTGGCCTATGATGGGTATAAGCTATTTCTCAATGAATTTCCTCAGTCCGCAGCCATTGGTGATATGCATTTTTACTTTGGAGAGTTGTTATATGATATGGGCCGTTTCAATGAAGCGGGAGTGCAATATAGATGGGTTGTCGATCATGCGCCTCAGAGTAAATTTTATCAAACAGCCATGTTGAATTCCGTTCTTTCCTTGGTGCGCGATTTACCTTCAGATGCAGAAATTGCAACCCGAGTAGGGAAATCATTAACAGTTGTCGCCATGGATCCAAAATCAGAATTCTTTGTTAGTTCTGCAAAGATTTTTATGAGCAAAGCTGTTGAGAACGAAAAAACTGCTGAAATTACTTTCCGAGTCGCTCGTCTTTATTATCAGCACAATCAATTTGATGAAGCTCTTCCGTTGTTTCGTCAAATTATAAAAAAATATCCAACAACCAAATTTGCCGAATATTCAGCGAATTTGAGTTTAGATATCTATAATATTCGTAAAGACTATGCAGGCTTAGAAAAAATATCGCAAGAAATTCTGTCTATTCCAGCCTTTGCGAACTCTAAACTTGGAGCGGAGATTCGGACTTTGGGAGAAAAAGCTTCATTTAAAAAAGCACAGGATTTAGAGGGTGAAAATAAGTTTGGTGAAAGCGCAGAACAATTTGAACGATTTGCGAAAATGAATCCACAGTCAGATTTGGCGGGGATTGCCTATTTCAATGCAGCAATTGATTATGAAAAAGCAGGTCTAGTCGCTGCAAGTATTTTAGCTCATCAAAGTTTATTGGGACGAAAAGATAAGTCTGTAGATAAGTACAAGGGGCAAAGCCGGCGTATTCTTGCGAAACTGCTCCACGACAGTGGTCGAATTGAAGAAGCGGCAAGGGCCTACTGGACTGCAGGCTTTGAGTCCGAAAAAGACTTAGCATCGAATTTATTTTTTAATGCGGCCCTTTTATTTCAGGCCTTAGGAAAAAATACTGAGTCGATCAAGAATTACGAAGAATATTATCGAAGAACGGAAAAGTCAGACAAGGCCGAAGCCCTTTTTGAAATGGCCACATTGTATGCTTCATCAGGAAATTCATCTGCGGCAATCCAAAAGTATAAAGAATATATAGAGCAAGCTTCCGCAACCCCATCTCGGTCTATGGATGCATATTCAGCCATTTATGAATTGCTTCAGAAAGGGAATGATCAGGATTTAGCAAAACAATGGAAAAGTAAATTGGTGATGGCTCAGAAAAATCTTTCAAAAAGGCAAAAAGGCGTTGGTTTGGACAAGGTCGCTAAGTTTAAGTTTCAAGATGCAGAAGATGCCTATGTACAGTTTCAAAAAGTTTCTATTCCTTCGGATCCATCCAAACAAGCAAGTGCATTGAAGTATAAAATCAATCTATTATCACAATTGGATGCTCAACTGAGCGAAGTGATTAAGATGGATGTTGCTGAAGAGATCGTGAATAGCTTGAATCTGTTGGGATTGGCCAATGAAAAAATGTTTGATGCTTTAGCAAAAGCGCCAGAGCCTAAAGGTCTTACAGAAGATGAATTAAAACAATACAGAGAAGGCGTTTTAAATATAGCTCGTCCATTTCAAAAGAAGTCATTAGAGGCAACAAAAGCAGCAGTAGAAAAAGCCCAAACATTGGGAGCCTATCCAGCTGGATATCGTGCCGCTTATCAGAGATTAGCGACTCAGGATTCGAATTACTATGAGGGATCAGAAATTCACTACTCAACTCCGCTGATGTCAGCAGTAGGTGCTCAATGAAAAAAATAACTTCTTTGCTCATCTTATTTGCCATAATTGGTT
>CAZFSX010000141.1:0-7291 GCA_964522115.1 uncultured Pseudobdellovibrionaceae bacterium
TTGACCCCTCTTCCAGCAGAGTCAGCTGGAAGTCCGATCAATTTATTTTGCGAGATTCTGTCCAGGAAAAAGTTGTTTCAAGCAATTTAGCCAATTTATTTAACAATAGTTTTTTGTACATTCCAGGAGATTCTTCAGAGCGATATTTAACTTCGAATGATTCGGGAAAAATTGTGGTGTTTGAGGATGGCAAATTCATCGATAGCTTTCACAGTGAGTCTTCTAGTCAAGTCAAACCAGTGAATAATATCTCCATTGTGATTCCAGGAACAGCTTCGTTCACGTCGAAAAAGGGAGGGGCCTCGGCCTTTATGTTTCGATTTTATCAATCTAATGAATTTTATGTGGAAGGAAATTTGAACCTCAATTCAGAAACAACAGGAGGAGGAGCTCTTCGCATGAGTGAATCCAATCATGGTGTCCTTCGACATATGAATCTGTTCAATGCAGGGGCAGGATCCATCGGTGTTCTTCTGAGGAATGGAAATGCCACTTGTACATCAACTTGCACGGGCGAAATTCTTTTGCAAAGAACAGTATTGGCCCAGCTTCCTTTTGGAATACGAATTGATAAAAAGACCACGGATGTTCGTATCTATGAATCTCAATTTGTGGGCAATGATATTGGTATCGATATGCCAAGTGTGAATTCAGACTTGCTTGTGGAGTCCAGCTTATTTTCAAATAACACAACTGCGGGAATTCAAGCAGACTTTGGATCCAGTGCTGGGAAAACAATTTCTTTGGTGGATTCTTCTTTGATCAGCAATCAGGTAGGGGTTCTTTCCAAAGGATCTGGATCTCGATCAATTCAAATGAAAAATATTTATGCCGACTCGAATGCTCAAGTTTTTCAAGATATGGATGGTGGTAGTCAGTTGAATTGGATTGTGGGTGTCCATCACAACAACCAAAGCTTGGGGCAAACCGATGGAAGCCTGAGAACTTTTGTCGGTCCTCAGTTGATTCAAAATATTGCCAATGGGAATAGCTTGACCAATTTGCAGGGAGTCGATGTCATGGGATCGGATCCATCTGTCTTCTCATCCGCGGCCCCAGGTATTTTAGATATGACAATCAATGCGAACCAGAATCTTCAGGATCTGAGCACCTTTGTTGTCGCACCAACAACGGTTTTGATGGATTTAACAAGCATCAATTTAGGCTCCAGTACGGTTCCTGTTCAGACGATTTCATTATCGCAACAAGGTTTACGATCGCCGTCTTCTTTGGCGTCAACCAATGCAGGTGTGGATTTGTCTGCAAAGGTTGATAGTTCATGTTCGCAGGTAGGGAATAACCAACTTGCCAGTATTTCAGTGATGGGTGGAAGTTTTCTTGTGCATGGGACAGAAATTTCAAACCCCACTGATCCTCACTTTACGGGAACTGGAAAATTGAATGGGTTTTGTCAATCCAACGAATCATGCAACTACACTCCTTTCGCTGGAAGCTACCAAGTTCCGATCTATCTTGGAGCAATTTCTGAACAGAGCTGCTCTGTAGGAACCCTACCAGGGACAACTCTGTGGGGATATTCTCTTTGATTCCATGATCTCAAACTAGATGCTTGCTTGATGCTCATGTTTTTTGGGCAAGTCATTTTGCAAAAGATATTTCACAACATCTTTTGATGAAAATTGCTGCTGTCCATTTTTTAAAAGACGTTGAATGTGATTCAAATCATCTCCGGCGGTCAGCAATGGAAGTTCTTTTTTTCCAGAGGACTGGATTTGGGCCATGCCGATATCCGCGAATAAAGCATTGCAAAGGCATTTGCGTCCTTGAGTTTCTTCTTCTGTTCCACCTTTTTTGATGTAGTCTGCAATGGGTTCTGCAGGACATCTTTGTCCAAGACTGCCATCTTCTTTTTGATAGGCATGTCGAAGATATCCAAGATCACAAATGCGTTGTCGTTGCAGATATAAATTTTCTTCCGAAAGGCTGTCTGTAAAGCGAGTTGCCTTGAAGGGGAATCCCGTCGGAGACGATCTTGGATCTGTAAAAATCCAACCACCTTCAGGAGGAGTGGATGTTCGGATCTGATTCAAAACATTTTGCCTGAGCACAGGATCAAGGCCTGACTCTTCGCTGAAGGCAAATAATGTTCCCACTTGAATTCCATGGGCTCCTTGCTGACGAACTTTCTGAAGTTTTTCAGGAGTGGCATAATCTCCGGCCATCCAAAATGGTAAATCCAGCGCCTTCATCTCTTCCATCGAGACTTCGTCACGGGTTCCATAGATCGGCTCACCTCGTTCATTCAACTGCATGGGACCTCGTGGGGGAGCATTATGTCCACCGGCCAAAGGGCCTTCCACAATAAATCCATCCACGCGTCCTGTGGATTTTTTCTTTAAGTTCAGCGCCAGAGTTGCAGAGGAAACAATGGGAAAAAAATATGGACGTTTTAAGTTGGAAGAAAGTTTGTCCTCCATCACTTGATGGGGATCCAAGGAAATAAAAAAATCTTGCGAAGATCCCGCAACAGGAAGTTTGATTTGTGCTTTTTGATGCTGGGAAAGTAAGTCCAAAGCACCAGGAATTTCACGTGGAATTCCAGCTCCCATGACGACGTAGTCAACATCAGCAAGCATGGCTCCGTAAAGACAGGCTAGATTGGGAAGATGAATTTTTTCAAGCAGGTTGATTCCAACTTTTCCTTCGTGTCCTTCTTTGGCCAGCCAGACCTCAGTGAAGGAAGCTGCCACGGTTAATTGAAGCAAAGATAAACTTGGCGTCGTGGAATACATGGGGGATCTTTTGTAGGGCTTTTCTGGGGAACGACCACCTTCGAGGAAGTAGGAATTTAAAATATCTGCGGCAATTTTTTCTGATGGAAATGCACGAAGAGCTCGTCGCATGGATCCATCTTTATCACCATCTTGCAAGCGACGTATCAGCACCGAATTGATGGCCGTGCCTGAGACAATACCCAGTTGCCCTATTTCAGCTACAGATCTGGCAAGTTTCCAGTCAGAAACTGCGATTCCCATTCCACCTTGAATAATGATTGGATGATTTGTTTCCATTTGAAAAGCCTAGCCAGCCCACGAGGAAGTCTCAATACAATTACGTATTAATACAATCCGTCAAAGAAGTTTAAACCCACGGGAGGGGGAACAGCTAGATCCATTCTGAAGAATGTGTTAGCCTTTCCCGCATGTACAAGTTACGAGATTACCAAAGTGAAGCGGTGAACAATACCATTCAGTATTTCAAAAAAAAACGCGATCCCGCAGTCATCGTTCTGCCCACGGGAGCGGGGAAAAGTTTGGTCATTGCTGAGCTTGCAAGGATTGCGAAGGGGCGTGTGTTGGTCCTGGCACATGTGAAAGAGCTTGTTGAGCAAAATTACGAAAAATTTCAAAGTTATGGATTAACTGCTGGAATTTTTTCCGCCAGTCTTGGAAGAAAAGATCGGGATCAAAAAGTGATTTTCGGAGGAGTTCAATCTGTGGCGCGGGCTTCGAATGATTTCTTTCAGGATTTTTCCCTGTTGGTCATTGATGAGTGTCATCGTGTGGCCGAAGAGGGAGCCACTCAATATCAAACAGTGATTCAGAAGCTTCAGGAAAGAAATTCTGGAATTTGTATTTTGGGATTAACAGCAACTCCCTATCGTTTGGGATTAGGATGGATCTATGAATATTCTCAAGCCGGAGAATTAAAGACCGAGCAAAAAAGATTTTTCAAACAATGTGTTTTTGATTTGCCTTTGTCTTATATGATTAAGAATCGATTTCTGACTCCTCCTGTGAAGGTCGACATTCCTGTCACTTGTTATGATTTTTCTGAATTGAAAGAAAAAGATCGAACCTACACCACCGCAGAAGTAGAAGAGATTCTGAAAAAACAAAAGCGACTGACTCCATTCATTATCAAAAATATTATCGACATCACAGAGCGCTTTCATCGGCAGGGTGTGATGATCTTTAGTAGTTCTGTCAAACACGCCGAAGAAATCATGTCTTACCTTCCTGCAGATCAGGCTCGAGTTGTTTTGGGGGATACCGAGATGAAGGATCGAGATCAAATCGTTCAGGATTTTAAGGAAAAGAAATTCAAGTATCTTGTGAATGTTTCGGTTTTAACGACGGGTTTTGATGCTCCTCATGTGGATGTGATTGCGATTCTGCGGCCCACGGAATCCAACAGTTTGTATCAGCAAATTGTGGGCCGTGGTTTGCGTCTTTCGAAAGAGAAAAAGGATTGCTACATTTTAGATTACACAGGAATGGGGCATGATATTTATGCTCCTGAAATCAGTGAAAGACGGCCTCGTAAAGACACTGTGCCCGTGCAGGTTGTTTGTCCTGTGTGTGAATTTGAAAATACTTTTTGGGGCTACGCGGACCAGGATGGAATTGTTTACGAGCATTTTGGTCGTAAATGCCGTGGGGCCACTCAAGATCCTGTGACTTATGAAATCACGCCCTGTGGTTTTCGCTTTCGTTCGAAGATCTGTCATAGTTGTGGAAGTGAAAATGATGTGACTGCCAGAGAATGTGAAAAGTGCAAGGCCACATTGATCGATGCCGATGCCAAGTTGAAGCAGGCCAAGCTTTCTAAAAACGCCCATGTGTTGACTCCGGATCGGATTACTTTTGAGGAGCGCAGGGATAAAAATTCTAACCCCTATTTAGAAATAAGGTACTACGATGCGGATGCCCAGTACTTGAGTGAGGCCCATTTTTTTAATTACCCATCGTCCGTTCAAAAATTTCAGATTAACTTTTTGAGGTCCCACTTGCGACGCCCAGAGCTGGCCTCGCAATTTAAAAATCCCCAGGAAGTGATCAAATACCAAAAGCTATTTCGACTGCCGGCCTTTGTGATCGCCAGAAAACAAGACAAGTTTTGGAAAATCACAGAAAAAATTTTCGCGGAAGAGTTGGTCGGGGAATAATTATTTGGTTGTAGGAATTTTGTCGAGTCCTTGAATCACTGGATTTAAAGCATTTTTTTGTATTTCAATCGATGATTGCGATATTTCTTTGGGTGTGCATCCCCTTGGTGATCCATAAAAACTTTGATTATCTTTTGTCGGTCGCTGGTAAATATTCAACTCACGACCTACGGAGTATTCTATCAAGGTAGACCCATTTTTGCCAGAGCAGTTAAACTTCATAGGTTCCTTAAGGAAATAGCGTGCATACTGAATAGAGTCACAGTTCTTAGAATCATATGAAACTAAGTCAAAACACTGGGCTTCATATAACCCAGACTTATTAAAATTTGAATTGAGAGTTTGTCCTGGAATGTCAGGAGCATTTGATAAATCTGTCACATAGGAGTGATCTTTCACTTTATTGAAAGAAGTAAGCTCTGATAACTGTGATTTTAGAGTTTCTTCCAATTTCTTTTTTGCATCATCAATGGACATTAATTCAACAGAAGTCCCTGAATCATCAGCTATTGCGACAACAGGCAATTTGTTACTGATTTCTTTTAAGCTCAATTGTCCATTTCGATTGTGATCCTCAACGCATGCATATTCAGACATTATTTTATCCACAAGGCCAAATAATACACCTCCAGATTTTAAATCTGCCGATGTTTGTGTATCAGAAGCAGAGTAAATCATATTTATGCCAGTGGTATTTTTTAAAGCTCCGGAATAACAACTGTCGATAAAACCGAAAATACTTTTATCATTAAATGTTTTTTTTATGTCTTCAGCGGTGATGACATAGTTTAAACAGTCCTTATCTTGATCATTAAATATTTGGACTAAGACAGGTATTTTTTCTGATGCTGTATTTAGAGCAATGGATTCAGTTGCTGGTTTTTGATTTTTAGAATTATTTTTTTCTAAACTCTCGGAGGGTTTAGCCTCAATAGCTATACCTTTTTTTTGTAAATAATAGGATTGTGTCATCATTCCTTTGTAAAAAGAATCGATGGATTTGGATTTTTTTAGATGACCCTTTTTAAAACATTTTTCTGGTGCGGAAACCAGAGGAATAGCAAAGACTCCCTTGCTATTGACCAAGCCGTGACCCGAGTAGTTAAAAAATACGCTTGTAAAGTCCTTTGAGAGTTCCCTCATTCGACTGAGTACAAAGTGCTTATCTCTTCCTATCAAGTCGTCATCGTTGAAATCTACTGATTTTCCAGAAAGTTTTTCAGAGATTCTATGCATAGAATCTCTGTCTTTATCAACACCTGGAAGTTTTGAAAATTTTGTTCTGTAATAGGTTTGTGTCATATTCAATGAAATGATGTATTCTTTTTTAGGACACAGGATGATGTCTCCAAAAACGGGCCAAACAAATAAAATGAGTGAAAATGAAAAGACTTTGTATTTATAGTTCATGGATCTTCAGTTTACTTAAGGCTGTAGCTATTAAATAGAGAAAACAGCACGGCTCAACTTTTATATGACAATGAAAGGACACTTGATAGTGCGCTCTGTTGGAGCTTCATGTTTGGCAGTGGGTACGCAAGTGATAAACAGATCCAGGAGTGAAAATACTACTTCCGATTCGGAAGTGCTGGGGATGGGCCGTGCGCAATTTGGAGGTGGGTGAGGGCTTCGCACCCCCGTAACAGCTTTTGCAGAGCCGTGCCTAACTCCTCGGCCAACCCACCTTGTTGCAAACGGAAGACACGATGATTGCCCCAGGGTCTATGTATTGTCAATAAATTCATTGTCTTACTTGTTTTTGCAAGCGGCGCTTCCTTGATGAAGGACTAGAAAATGGGATCAGGCTCTTTATTTTCCAAAAAATTGCCGAAGATAATATGTGGAAAACATATTTCAGGGAATGCCTGAAATTAATCAGGAGGCAGCATGGCTCAACTATTTCAATGGGATCAAAGCAAGTTAAGTATCAACGTGAAAGAAATGGATGATGAGCATAAAGAGCTTGTTCGTCTTATGAATATCTTATTTGACCAGAACGATAAGAAGGCTGCGAAAGCAGAATTAAGTAAGTCACTGAAGGCTTTGTTTGCTTACACGATCAAGCATTTTGCAGATGAAGAGAAATACTTTTCATCTTTGAATTATCCTAAGGCTGCCGTTCACAAAAGAATTCATCAGGACTTATTGACTCGTTTGACGAAATTTGCAGAAGACTTTGAAAAGGGGAGTTCTCCTCAAATTTCTAACGAATTTTTTAGTTTTTTGAAGGTATGGCTGACAGGTCATATTATGGGCGTTGATAAAGAATATGGTGCTATAGCTAAAGCCGGCTAAGCTGGAATCACAAAATGTTTTTTTAATGGCGCGTGCAGGCGCCATTTTCTTTTTAGATCATTCATCCTGATGAAAGTTTTAAATGGG
>CAZFSX010000142.1:0-7227 GCA_964522115.1 uncultured Pseudobdellovibrionaceae bacterium
AACAGCAGAATTTTCATCGACTCTGAATCAGTAAGGGATGTTCACGGTTTGTTGGATTATTTCTTCGTGAAAAACTTCACTCCATCAGTAAACGACCCCAGAAGAATAAAGGGTATTCGATTGCTCAGTGGAAGTCGTGGTGAGTTTACATACTCGTACCCAAAGACGCGACATTGGAAACAGTTGCAATCGGTCAGGGGGCGATATGGACTTTAATCGCCGCTCGAAATCGACATCCATTGCACAGTCGTCGCTATCTGGTAAATCACATTCAACTACACCGTTCTTTGAAAATAGAATCAGTCAGGAAAGCGTCCCAGAAGACGAGGGATCGGAATGGTTGGATACTGTTGAGGCCGCAAAGTTTCTTCGTGTCAGTGTTGCGACTTTGCGAAATATGACATCCAACGGTTTAATTCCATACTACAAACTGGGACGGCGAAATCGCTATAAGCGAAGTGATTTGAGAAGCCTTCTGCTTCAAAACAGAAGAGGAGGTTTCTAATGTCGATTGAGTTCGATGAAAAAACAGGGAAATGGAAAGCAAGATTTTCCAAGCGTCCCAAGGGTGGTGGTCCACCGGTATCGTTGGTAAGAATCGGAATTGGCAGCAAGGCCGAAGCGATTCGAGTTGAACGAGAATTGATTGCTGAGGTTGCTCGGCGGGTTCATCGCAAAATAACACCAAGCTGGTCAGAGACAATGCGGTTCTGGGAAGAAGATGCTCGAAACCGTGGTTTATCGGGCAAAACAATTCAGTGCTATTTACTGAGTCTCCATGCGTACACTTTAGAAAAATGGGGTGATCGCCCTGTGGATCAAATTACGACTCAGGAAATTCGTGAATTGGTTTTGAACGACCTATCCGATAAATCAAAACATCAACAACACGCAGTTCTGAAATTCATTCGGTGTGTTTTTCAGCACGGGGTTGATCGAGGTATCTTGATGCGAAACCCAGCTCCCAACATGAAATTCAAATTTGGGCAGAAGTTGAAAACAGTTTTGACTGAACCCCAAGTCAGAATCCTTTTGAACCGCGCCAAGGAAATGGATGTTGAATGGTATCCGCATTGGGCGATCGCCATTTATACCGGTATGCGATCGGGAGAATTGTACGCGCTTCAGTGGGACCGAGTGAACTTGGATGATCGAACCATCAAGGTTGATACCGCTTGGAATAGCAAAGACGGCTTCAAATCCACAAAATCAGGTGATGACCGCATTGTTGAAATTGCGCCGCCTCTGCTTACGGTTCTTCGTGAGCTGAAAGTGAAGGGTTTGGATCAAGGATTTGTGCTTCCGCGAAATCCAAAGTGGGACAAAGGCGATCAAGCCAGAGAACTTCGACTGTTCCTATCGGCTCTGCAATTGCCTTCGATTAGGTTCCATGACCTTCGAGCAACTTGGGCGACCTTGATGCTCAGTAAAGGAATCGAGCCTATCAAGGTGATGAAAATGGGTGGATGGAAAAATTTGAAGACCGTTATGCACTATGTGCGTTTGGCCGCCGTGGATATTAAGGGCTCTACCGATGGATTGGATTTACACAACCCGTCGAGTAAGTCTGCAGACGTGATTTCCTTGAAAAAGTAGTTGGCTGTCGTTATCGTTGATTTCAGTTCAGTCATTTCAATGAGTTAGGTGACTCGTAACGACTGAGCCATTTTAAACCACCGCAAGGTGGTTTTTGCGTTTCTGGGCCAGTCCGGATAGCCACCTTATCTTTGTATCGGCGATATCCTTTACACTTTTGCAAATTAAAAGTATTCATATCTAGTTCCATGTTCATCTAAATATCCAATATCATAATCCATAAAGCCAACGCCCCAGATCCCATCTTCCTTGTCTTATACCAGAGTATGTGGTGCGCCATAACTTAAGAAGTAAGGCTTACAATATTAGGGGAGAACCGCCTCTGTCTCAAAGAGAGGATGATAAAAAAAACCAATTGACTACATTTGTAGTTAATAATAGACTACATGTGTAGTTAGCGAGGTAAGGTATGAAAAAGATTCCCAGTTTGGGACAGCAGGAAATGGATATTCTTAAATATGTCTCAGATCATGCGCCGATTGCCGTTCGAGACGTTGCACTTTTTTTTGAAAAGGAAAAGAAGTTGGCAAGAACAACTGTTCTGACGGTGATGGAGCGCCTTCGTAAAAAAGGATTTTTGCATCGAGCGCAAGTGAATGGACATTTCAAATATAGTCCAAAAATGAAAACAAGTGATGTTTTGAGTAGTAAGATATCTGAATTTGTTGAAAAAACACTCGGCGGCTCCGTCAGCCCCTTGCTGAACTATTTTATTTCCTCGTCGAATTTGACCCCCGAGGAAGTGAAAAAACTGCAAGAATTGGTTGAAAAATTAGAATAACAAAAAAGAGGATTGAATGAATTTTCATTTTATACTTTTAGATTATTTTTGGAAAAGCTTTTTCATCGTGGCCACATCAGCAACATTCTTGGTTGTAAGTTTTTATTTATTAGAAATTAGCTTTTTGAGATCCTGTTCTGGGAAAAATAGAAAATGGTTTTTCAATATTCAAACTTTATTGATGTTGCTTCTTTTTTTATTGAATTGTGTTTTGATTCAACGAGATCCTGAACTTATTTTTGCTTGCTTTACAAAATTTGCAGAGTCTTCTGAGCATTTATCCATTACGCGTATCATTTCTTGTATGTATTTGATAACCATAAGTTTCTTCCTTGTCTGGGATCTAGTAAGTGTAAAAAAAGATCATGTACGGATAAAACAGATGCGAATTTATGAAAGTGGAGAGATCTTTATTATTATCCAAGACCTAAAACAACAGTTGAAATTAAATCAAAAAATTCTGGTGAAAATCTCGGAAGTAGACACAAGTCCTTATGTGTGGGGACTTTTTAAGTTTCATCTGATTTTACCTGTTCATCTTTTTACAATTCAAGATTCTGGAAAAATAAGGTCTATCTTGGCACATGAATTGATTCATATTCAAGATCGGGATTCTTTATGGTTACTAGTAAGTCACATTTATAAAAGACTTTTGTTTTATCATCCTTTGATTTATTTCTTGCAAAAAAAACATACAGCATCTGTTGAAATTGCAGCGGATGAATTGGCCATCCGACGCTGTGGAGTTCCTGCAAAAAAACTAGCTGAATCATTAATTGAATTGGCATCAAATCCACTTTTTAAAACAGGCATCATGCAACTTTTTATGACCCGTAGTTTTAAAGAGATTAAAAAAAGAATAGAAGCTCTTGATCAGATGAAAATGCATCAAGGTTTAGATTGGAAATTTTCGTGCAGCGCTATCTGTATTGTGCTGGTGAATATTGGGTTTTCATTGAATCAGGCGCAAGCTCAGATGCCTGACTCCTCAATGAAGTTTGATGAAAAAATGTGTTCGCAAGTAAGAGACGAGAAAATATTTGAAACATGGTTCAAGTTAAAACCAAATTCCAATCGATGTGAGTAAAATTTAAAGAATTCACAGCAATGAGAAATCCATTGAAAATGGAAAGGGTATTGCTTTGTCAAAAAGGGGAGAAAAGTATGAAAAAGTTAGTTCCAGTTCTTGTTTTATTTGTCCTTATGTCAGGTTGTGCAAGTCGTGAAGCTCAGATTCGGCAAGTCTTAGCAGATAATCCAAAAATTATTTTTGACGTGATGGAAGAAAACCCAGAACAATTTATTCACTCAGTGAATATTGCGGCTAGAAAAGCTCAAGAAGCAGAATATAAAAAACAAATGGCCCAGATGAAATCCCAAGAAGAATTCAATTTGAAAAATCCAAAGCATCCAGATCTTGATCAGGAAAGAAGACTTTCTGGAGATACTGAATCAGAGATAACAATTGTCGAGTATGCAGATTTTCAATGCCCAGCCTGTCGTATGGCTTATCAAAGCTTGAATCAGCTGAAGCAGAAATATAAGGGGAAGATTCAATTTTATTACAAGCATATGCCCTTAGATTTTCATACTCTAGCTGAACCAGCTTCGCGATATTTTGAAGCGATGAAGATGCAAAATAAAGACAAAGCACTTCGATTTTTTGACTATGTTTTTCAAAATCAGTCTGCAATGACCAGTGAAGCTTTTCTCAAGCAAGCAGCGCAGAAAGTTGGAGCAAATCTTACTCAACTTCAAAAAGACTATGGATCTGAAAAGATCAGTCAGCTGATTTCGAAAGATAAAGACGAGTTTCAAAATTTTGGATTCACCGGAACCCCGGTCATTCTGATCAATGGTGTTGCTATGCAAGGGGCTCAAAGCATTGAACAGATGGAAAGAATGATTCGTTTAACAAGCCAAAGTCAGGAACAACATGAATTAAGGCAGATCAAAAAATAAGAAGTGAGCCCCTGCCTGAACCTGCAGATGGGGTGTTTCTTCTTGGCTCATGGCAACGGCATCGCCAGGGCGAAGTGGAGTTTTGTTCAATTCTCCTTCGCCTGAAATCCACTGAATCCATCCATGACGGCTTTGGCATAAAGGAAGTTGAATCGTTTGAGCGTCTTTGAATTTGCCTGCAAATATTTTTGCATTTTGATGAATCAGAAGACTGTTGTTTTCTCCATTGGGGGATGCGATCAGAACCAATTCTTCAGAGGACAGCTTGTCTGACAAATTCACTTGTTGATATTTCGGCTGATGTCCTGATCGATCAGGCAAAATCCAAATTTGAAGCAGTTGAGTTGGGTTCTTTGGATCAGGATTATACTCTGAGTGACGGATGCCTGTTCCCGCACTCATCTGTTGGATTTCTCCATGTTGAATTTGACCATGACTTCCAAGAGTATCTTTATGCTCTAAAGATCCCTCTGTCACATAGGTTACAATTTCCATATCTTTATGAGCATGCATTGGAAAACCAGCACCTGGTGCAATCCAGTCCTGATTGATGACTCGAAGAACCGAGTGACCCATGTGGGCTGGATCGTAATAGTCGGCAAAGCTAAAGGTATGAAAAGAGCGAAGCCAGCCATGATCTGCGTAACCTCGATCTTTGGACTTTCTTAATTGAATCATGGCAGGCTCCTTTCTGAAGAGTCAGTTATTTCGCAGCAAGAACGTGTTTGAAATTTTCTTTTCTATCATAGGCGACAATCAATCCAAGAACCAATATCACAAGTGGAACAGCCAGACCAGGACTCAAGATCGCATGAAATAAGAGGATATTCACAACAATCGGTGCAAGAAACAATAGGGCAAGTGGAACAAAAAAGCCTGAAAGAAGAAGAGCACCGGCCAATACTTCAAAGCCTTTAATCAGCGGCATCATATATCCTGTTCCGACAAGTCCCATGACGAAATTCATAGCTGGTTCAGGCATAGGCTGTGCTGGTAGAAAGTTCAAAAAGCCATTCAGGCCAAAGACGAAGAAAATGACCCCCAGAAGAAGGCGAGCGATCAGTGCAACTTTTTTCATAAATACTCCTTGTTCGATAGTTTTGAATCACACATTGGATTCTTGAATATCAGTCTAGCTGGAAAAACAGCACTTGAGAATATGGTATAATTGAAATACTTTGTTCCATATATGAAACAATAGAAAGGATGTTTTCATTCATTGAATATACGCCATAGCGCTGTCTCGATGAGTGAAAATCAAGCATCCTCTCTTCATCAATTGGAGATGGGACATGGATCTTAATGAGATTTCAGTTTTTGTTCAAATAGTGAAAAGCGGAAGTCTGACCAAAGCTTGCCAAGCATTACATATGCCCAAAGCAACTGTCAGTCGGCGCTTGAAGATGCTGGAGGAACGTCTAGGCGTAACTTTGTTGCAAAGGACAACGCGACAGTTGCAGCTAACACGTCCTGGTCAGGAATATTTCCAAACTTGTAGCCAAGCTTTGCAAGAAATAGCAGATGCAGAACAGTCGGTTTTGGTGTCACATGATATAGCTCAAGGAAAAGTGCGAATGACAACTCCCGCAGAGATGGGGATTGAAATGGCATCATTATTGACAAAGTTTAGCCAGCAATACCCTTTGGTTCAACTGGAGATCGATCTGACCAATCGGCAGGTGAATTTGGTTCAAGAGGGCTTTGATCTGGCATTGCGAGCAGGGGTTTTATCCGATAGTTCACTTAAATCAAAAAAACTTTGGGATTCATCTTTTGTTTTGGTGGCCTCTCCAAGTTATTTGTCAAAAAAGCCTTTGATTCAGGACCCTCATGATTTGAAAGAACATCGTTGCATTTCCTTTTCGGGTCGTACGATGGATTTAGATCATTGGAAATTGCAAAAAAATGGTCGTACTTATTCGTTTCGTCATGATTTGTCGATGAAAGTCAGCTCTGCACAGTTTTGTAAAAAACTGGCCATCGAAGGAATGGGGATCACGTTCATTCCTGAAATGCTGGTTCGTGAATCCTTGCAAACAGGTGAATTATCCAGAGTTCTGCCCGAATGGTCAGGCCTTCGATCCAGTTATCATTTGGTATATCCTGCAGGAAAAAAAATTCCTTTGAGATTGCGTGTACTCATTGATTTTTTGGTTCATCATCTTCGTGGAATTTGAAAGCTGATAAAAAAACGGATGATTTGGAACAAAGTTTCGGTCATACTTATGGTCATGCAATCCATTTTAATTTTTCTTCTTTGTTATCTGACAAGTGTAGCTTCATTTGCTGTTGAGAATGAGTATTCTGTTTTGGATGAATCTCAACGGATTCAATTCAAAGAATTGTTGACGTATATTCCGCAGACGTCGATGCTCACTCTGCAAAAAGGTTTTTCAAAAGAATCAATTCCATGGTGGGTTGGTATTGTGGGATCGACTTTGATCTTGTACAACAATGATGAAGTGATCCTTCGAAATTGGCAACAAGAGGGTCGCAATGCCGGTATTGGAAATGAAGACCACACTCGTCCCTACATTTACTACAAAGATTTAGATATTTTAAGACTACCTACGGATACGGGCTCAGCTTTGTACTATCTTGGTGACGGTTGGATGCATTTTGGAATTGCAGGTGGATTTTTGTATTATGGTCATTCTTCCAACAATAACCGTGCATACAATACAGGAATGCGAATTGTGCATGGAATGACAGTGTCGACAATTTTTAGTCAGATTCTGAAACGTTTTTTTGGTCGTGAAAGTCCCTATGTTCGTAGCGAATATTTAGGAAAATGGCGCCCGTTTCCAAGTATTGCTGCCTATCAGTCGAAGACGCCTCAATACGATGCTATGCCAAGCGGTCATATTATGACGGCAACTTTAGTTTTT
>CAZFSX010000143.1:0-4418 GCA_964522115.1 uncultured Pseudobdellovibrionaceae bacterium
AAGTCAAAGCTACAAGCAAAGTTGAAAATGCAAACAGCATCCAACCATGCTTTTCAAACCAAGATCGTGGAGCGAACATTCCTGCTGCTAAAGCCATCAAACCAATCAAGGAATAGACAAGTTGCTTTTTGAAAAAAAACAACCCATCCCCATAGGTCTCTATCGCAAAAATATAGCTGGAGCTATAAACCTGCACCAACCCGATTCCCATCAATGTCAGAATCGTCAGAAGCAACGAAGAGTGAAAATATCGATTCATTCTCATTATTTTTTATCAGCTTTGGGTTCGTCCTTTTTAGCTGCTTCCATGGGATTCAACATGCTGGATTCATCTTTTGCCTTGATAGAGCAGCAATACATCACACCCACATTTTCAGAAGGAGTTTTATAATTAGTGATGGAAAGAGCTTTATCACTGTCACAGCGTTTCGCCATTTCAAGATTCAAAGCAACTTCGATGTCTGGGAAAATTTCACCATTCACGAAATCGCAATAGATTTTTGCTGTTTGAGAAATCTTCTCACGCTCCAGTTTACGCTGCTTCATCTGTGAAGATGCGCAACCGGCAAGCATGAGAATAGCACCTAAGAAAAGTATATTTTTTTTCACAACCACGTTCTCCTCCTTGAGACGGTTTTTTAAAAAAAGGGAATCAACGAAATTTTCGAATGATCTCTTTAAAATAGTCTCCCCGCTCTTCATAACTGTCAAACATATCGAAGCTTGGACAGCCTGGAGATAGCAAAACAATGTCTCCGATCCTAGACTTTTGGTAAGCTATCAAGACAGCCTCTTCAAAAGTTCCGATCAAATAGGTCTCGGTGAAGTCTCCAAGGTCACGATTGATATGTTCTTTGGCTTCTCCAACCAGGATCAAAGTCTTGACTTTACGTTTGACGATATTGCGTAGAGCTTCAAAATTGCTGTGAGCATCTTTTCCACCCATGATTAAAATCAAATTATCATCAAAAGCATCCAAGGATCTTAAAACGGCATGCACATTGGTTCCTTTGGAGTCATTGAAGAACTGAACTCCACCCACTTTACGTACATACTCAATACGATGAGGCAAACCGCCAAAGGTATCCATCACTTTTTGGATGGCATCGTGTTTTGCACCATGTTCGCGAGCCGCCAAAATTGCCGCCATGATATTTTCAATGGAGTGTTTTCCACGCATTTTCATGTTTGCAATGCTGTAATACTCAATTTCAGGTCCTGTACGAACACGGATTTCCTGACCAATATTCACAGCGCCACCAATATTCATAATTTGCGGTTCCAAGGCAGGCTTTCGAGAGAAGTAGAAAATACGACCTCTTTGCACCGCTGGGTCACGAGCCAACTCCACCACAGCATTATCATCCGCATTCAAGATGCTTGTGGTTGCCATATTGGTATTTTTGAAAACTTTTCTTTTGGCACTGACGTAATCTTCCATAGAACGATAACGATCCAGATGATTTTCTGCCATGTTCATAAAAACAACATTCGTTGGAGTAAAGGTATCACAGAGTTCCAACATAAAGCTGGAAACCTCAATCACAACCACTTGAGCTTTTTCTGGCTGGCGAAGATATTCCACCACCGGAGTTCCTGTGGCACCACCCACCCAAACCTTCACGCCTGATTCCTTCAACATCGATTCCATCAAACGAACAGCGGTGGTCTTTCCATTGGTTCCTGTCACAGCAATAATCGGTTCTTTCATAAATTGAGAGGCGAACTCAAGTTCTCCCGTCACTTTGATTCCCTGACTGCGAGCATATTCAAAAATTTTCAAACCGGATGGAATTCCTGGACTTAAAATCACCAAATCCTGATTCAGAAAAATTTTTGGACTATGGCCACCCAACTCAAAATGAATCGGCAAACCTTCCAACATTTCCAGCTGACTGGACAATTCTGGTTTTGATTTATGATCTGTGACAGTGACCTGGGCACCATTTTCCGTCAAAAAGTGACACAAAGAAACGCCTGTTTTTCCAAGACCGACGACAAGGATTTTTTTATCCTTCAAATCGCTAAGCTCTTTCATACCTGTTACCTCAATTTTAATGTGCTAAGACTCAAGATCGCCAATAGCAGAGAAATGATCCAAAATCGAACAATGATTTTGGTTTCGACTAAACCCTTTAATTCAAAATGGTGATGCAAAGGAGCCATTTTAAAAATGCGCTTCCCTGTTGTTTTGAAAGAAATCACCTGCGTGATCACCGACAAAGCTTCCACAACAAAAACTCCACCCAACAACACCATCAAAATTTCATTTTTTGTCATGACGGCCATGACTCCTAAAAAACCACCCAGACTTAAACTTCCCACATCTCCCATGAAAACCTGAGCGGGATAAGCATTGAACCATAAAAATCCAAGCCCTGCGGCCACGATGGTTGCTGCGACAGGTGTTAATTCTCCGGCTCCCACCATGTGAGGAATCTGAAGGTAATTAGCAATGGACATATGGCCCGTCACATAGGCGAACAAACCTAAAGTTGCAGCACTGACCATCACAGGTACAATCGCCAAGCCATCCAAACCATCTGTCAAATTCACCGCATTCGCAGTTCCAACAATGACCAAACTTGCGAATGGAATATAAAAATATCCAAGATCGATCGAAACACTTTTAATGAATGGAATACTTAAATGCGTATTGAAATTGAAAAAACGGATCAAGACAAACATCACCGACGCTGAAATAAAAAACTCTCCCAACAATCGTAAGCGACCCGACAAACCTTTTGTGTTGCGTTTGCTGACCTTCATCCAATCATCCATGTAACCGATGGCTCCAAAACCCCAGGTGACGATCAAAGCTCCCCAGACCAAAGGGTTCAACATATCCACCCACAATAAACAGGGGATCAATGTCGACAATAAGATCAAACCTCCGCCCATTGTCGGTGTGCCGGCTTTTTTCTTATGAGATTGAGGCCCATCATCACGAATGCTCTGACCAATCTGTTTGTGAACTAAGCGGCGAATAAAAAAGGGCCCCCAAATCCAGCAAAGCAGAAAGGCTGTAAAAAACGAAATGAAGGTTCTTACAGTGATGTAGCGGAAGATGTTGAACAAAGATGATTGGTCTGTCAGTGAGTATAAATATTGATATAGCATGATGTAAAAATTCTTAGCACAATCTTCGCAAAAGACGCAAGAAGTATTTTATATCTACTTGAAATTAAAGGGGTTTTTCTATTTTGATTTCCACATATAAATCTGATCCGCTTGCAGCTGATCACCAAAACTAAAATAGATTTCAGATGCGCTGACGGGCCAAAAACTTTGAACTCCCAATCCTGTGGAAACACTTGGACTGATTTTTCGCGCGCCTTCTCCATCCAAAGAAACCAGATACAAATCAAAAGAAAGAGGCTGCTCTTTCCAAAGTCCATGACGAGAATATGACAAAATAGAAAAATCTTGAATTGAAGAAGTTGCCACTCTGACAACAGCAAAAGAGGAATTGGGTATCAATTGAAAATCTCTCAATTGTTGACCCGAAAGAAATGCCGAAGGAACTTTCTTGACCTCTCCTGATGGACTGAGCAAAACAAGATGAAATCCTTTTTGAAGAACATCGTACTGCCAAACAAAAATTTCCTGTGTCTGCGGCTGAACTCGAGCTTGCGTCAAAAATTGATCCCATGAAAACTCAACTCTTCGAGATCGATTTCCATAGACATCCAAGGTCCACAATGAGGAAGTCTTATTCATAGAATCAACTTCGATCGAGGTCGTCATTGTTTTTTCAGCGTCAGTGACGATCTCTGAATAAAGCCCCTGAATCGGATAATTTTGCCCAGATGAAATCAGAACATTTTGATTGCGCGCATTGATTCCAAAAAAGACAGATTCATTCACCGTTATAAACTCAGCCAATGAGTCTTTAGAAACCACGGTCCACACGTTGTGTGATCCATTCCATTTCAATGTCTGAAATCCTTTCTGAGCCAGATAGAAATACAATTCCTGGGTGAAAACAGGATTCGAATTGCTACCAAATGAAGATGCCATTCTTTGCCATGGAAATAATTGCCCAGCTAAACTCTGTCCAACACCAAGAAGAATATCGATGATTTGGTAGTTTTGAAAATAGGATTCAGGCAAAGCAACCTGCTGCAAGTTAGATCCTTCATAATTATTTCGATAAATTTGATCATAGATCTTAAAAATCACTTCCCGACTTCCAAAAGGAAGGTAAATCTGTGGCTCCAGATCCGTCCCCAAGTTGGGATGCAACTGAAGACGGTTTTTTGTTTCCAAGTGAACGGATTTTAAATATCGGGACTCAGCATCTGTTTTTCCAGGAAGAAGCTTTTCCCCATCACGATAAATCACGTATTGATCATCCGGAGTTAAAAAATAATTTTCATCCACGTTTTCAATAGGATTTTCTAATGGACCGCTCAAGA
>CAZFSX010000143.1:4428-7211 GCA_964522115.1 uncultured Pseudobdellovibrionaceae bacterium
AAATCGATAATAATACAAACCAGCTAGAGGCGAATGATGGAGATGCGCTAAAAAGACAAGAACATCATCGTTGGAAGTCCATCGAAAATTGTGCACATCCGTGACCCCTTCTGCTTGAAACAGCAACTTTGATTTGCCTTGTTGCTGATCTTGAAAATACAACTGGCGACTGCCATCCTGTGTCTGCGCAAGGTAAACGATATGATTCCCTTGCAACTTACGAAATTGTAAAATCTTCTTCTGATCAACAAGCTTCGCTGGCCAAACTAACCCGTCAAAGGATCCCCCAAGACGACATTGAAGTGGTGCTGAATGAATATTTTGATCTTTCATCATTTGAAAAACAGCTTGATAGTGAAAGTGAGTATCTGCACCGGACTTTAAATCAATTTTCAATTGAAATTGATCTGTCGCGTACAGCAACTGATCCTTTGTTTGAAGCCGCGTTGTCGTCAAAAAATCAGAAGCCTGGATTTGACCTGCTTCCAAGGCCCATAATTTACTTTGAGCCACATCTGCCACATAGTTTTGTCGAACCGCGAGTTCAATAGTTCCAAATCCTTCAACTTGACCACGGCACCAAGACTCCAAAAATTGATTTTCGTTGGAAAGCAAGTCTGATTTTTGAAAAAACAAACCATCTTTATAACCTACGATGGACTTCTGGATCGAAGACCTTTCCAAGAAGACTGAATCAAAAGGCTGTGGTTCATTTTGACACTTTCTTAAGTCGTTTGAATAGAGCACCGAAGTCTCTCCATTCAGCACATCAAAAAATTGATAGACCGCGGATGGGGAAACAGAATCAGACTGACAACTCAATTCGGGAATCGTGCGAACAAACTGCAATTTGCCTTCGAACCCATTTCCATCTCCACCACCTGAAGCAATTTCACTGTTTTTAAATGCCGAAGAAAAATCCTGAGTAACAGTACTGTGTTGTTGCAAACAATTTTGAAATAGTAAGCTGGTAAGAAGAATACTAAAAATAAAAATCTGTCGAGAATCTTGATATGAGATTCGAAGTGTTTTCCCCATACTGGTCTTATCGGCAGAACAAGACCAGGACTGAAGACTTTGTCTTAAAATGAGTCACTGAAATAACTATTCATTTTCTTTATAAAGTTTGGAGAATTTATCAATACTCTGCCGATGCCAAATATGAAACAATAAACGCAGATCCACTTTAACGATGGTTATGAAGAATATATCGCCCTACAGCCCTTCCTCCGATTTTTTTTATTTTTCCCTCATCCATGAGTTGTTTTAACAAAGCAAACAAAGACGTTCTTGAGCATTTGACTGAAACCATCAGTTGTTTGGCTGTGAAAGTTCGCCCCTTCCAATGTGTTTGCAAATAAGAATAGATTTTTTTTGATCCGACAGATGGATTTGTCGCTTCGATTCTATACAGATGAGCCAGCTTTGATGAAAGACATATTCGATGGCCCGAATTTTCTAATATCAATGGAATGCGATATTCTGAAAGGATTTTTCGTGCTCTTTGGATAAGTCTGGAGATTCTAGCCAAAGAACTCTGAGGATGAAAATATTCGTCGGGATACAGTTCTGCAAATAACTCTGGTGCAGAGAATTTTTTATAGGTCTCCTTCGAAAGAAAACTTAAAAGACGATACACTAAACTGGATGAATTCAGCGGCAAAGCCCAAGTTTGAACATCCCTCTGTTTCATGGTCTTTTGTACAACGGATCTTAAAATCGAATCTTCTTCCAATTCAGACATCATTTTATTTCGATAGAAAATCGAAGAAGTGCCAAAGTACACTTTTTGAAATAAATGAACGTCACACTTTTTTCGAGCCAAATGGAAATCACAATCCCGCACTGTTTCCCAGTTTCCAAGTTTTTCCGCAGCCATCCTTAAAACACCAGCCTGTTCTTCCAGTGAAGAAGAATAGGGAATCGTTTCCAATTCCACAATCCATCTCCATTTTTCTAAAAGTAAATCAGAAACAGTATGTATGGATCGGTCTTGCCCCTTCAACGCAACGATTTCCTGCAAAGCTTCATCGAACTGTTTCTGTTGGAGTAAAACCTGAACTCTGAGCCGTACAACTTGGTGCATGAGATGAATATAGTCATTTTGTTTTGATACAAACTTCATTTGTTCTAAAATCTTCCAAGCCTTCGAACTCTGACCAAGAACGATCAAACAAGATGCTAAATTAAAAAGACCCACATAATACGAGTAAGTCCCTTTTTTTTGAGTCTTAACGTAACGACGAATAAAATAGGTCGCAGCAGAATAATCCCACTCCTGCATATGCAAAAAGCTTCGGTGCAATAAAGCTTCAGGATATGATTTTTGAACAAACTGTTTCAACAATGACTTGGCTTCATTTCGAGCACCTAGGGATATCAGACTGGCTGCATAGGAACAAACTTCACTTTCTGTGGCAACAACCGGAGTCCCTTCAGGGTGAATGACATGTTTTAAAATCCTAATAGATCTCAAAGACCATCCTGCTCGACGACAAACATGAGACAAAAGACATCTTTGATGTCGTGAAATTTCACTCCAAGGAATATCCGCAATTTTTTTACGAGCCAGACGTATTTGGTTCTGCTTGATCAATAAATCAATGGCATTTAATTGATTCTGAAATTCGGTTGCGTCCATATCCTGGTATCGGAAGAATCTTGGATTCCTTGAGCTTCTCATTCTGAGACAAAACTTTAAGATGTTGTATTTCCTCATCAATTTATCAAATTAGTCCAAATCATGTCTGTGGGTTCATGATTGAATCCATTTTATTCTATAT
>CAZFSX010000144.1:0-4049 GCA_964522115.1 uncultured Pseudobdellovibrionaceae bacterium
TAGGACTTCCATCCATCCTGCAATAATTCTAAAACAAAAAAAGTGATTCCTTAGGAATCCACCCTGCAGATCGCCCAGGGTATTGAACAAAAGCCCAACCATCCTGCTGCTGAAGAACAATCACCTCATGACCTTGCTGCAGAGAATAGACAACCAACTGATCTTTTCCAGGAAACATCAATACATTGACGCTTGCAACAAGTACCGTTGACCGTTGTGTTTTTAAGTCCTGATATTTAGCAAAGCTTAAAAATACAGAAAGTGCGGCCAACAGAGTCAGGCCTGCCAGAAAAGTATTTGCAAACATCGTCACTGACTTTTCACGACGCTTTTGCACCCAACCCAAGAAGAACCATAATAATAAAACTCCGCTGATCAGAGTCAGAAATAAAAACAATTCCAAAGGAGCCCCTTGAAATAGATATTTATGCAAGGACTCCTGAATTTCTAAATCCTGAGGTAAAGATCGAAGATCCAAGGCTTTTTCTGCAACCTGAATTCCCTGCATTGCTGATGACTCCCAAGGGTTTACCTGAAGACAGCGGCGAAAATAAGCCAGAGCTTTTGCGTAATCCTTTTTTTCAAAATGAACTCGACCTAAGTCGTAAAGGATATGGCTATCCCTGGGAAATTGTGTCAGAAGTTTTTCCAGCTCCACACTGGCCTGATCCCATTTTTTGTCCTGCAAAAGACCCACAACCGGCAAAAATTCCGCAGGCACCGCAGGACTGCCAGCAAAACTCAAATTAACGCAGAATATAAGTAGAAAAAAGATAGAAAAACAAATCCGACTTTTCATAAAGATGATCCTAAGAACTCCGCTCCAAAAAAGCCAACAAAAAATTCGAACTGGCCTTCGAAGGGCAAAACATTTAAACTAAGCCCATTCCATCAATGGACACACCTTCGTTTCTGAAGGTATTTCAAGCAAAGGATTTTTTCATGAAAACCATGGGTCAGCAAATTGCAGAATCAGGACGTATTCAAACTCAAATTCAAGAACTTGTTGCCGAAGTCAGTCGTCTACAAAGTTCTCTCCAAAATGTTCAACCGGCCAATCCTGAATGGGCCAGCAATAACAAAAATTGGCTGGATCGAGCCGCTGCAGTACGTGGTCGCCCCCTGCACTACAATTATGTCGGCACTGGCGGAGGTTATGGTTGCTATGTTCAATTGGAAGATGGCAGCACGAAGTTGGATTTGATCAATGGAATTGGAATCCATCTGATGGGTCATGGTCATCCCCAAGTGACTCGTGCGGCACTTCAAGGCGCTCTGTCGGATGTTCTGAATCAAGGAAATTTGCAACCAAATCGCGAGTACATTGTCTTTTTAGAAGAACTTGTGCGCTTGGCTTCCAGAAAAAGTAGTATGAAATACTGATGGTTGGCAACTTGCGGAACAATGGCGAATGAAAATGCATTGAAGCTGACTCGACAAAAGCATTCTCCAGCACGCATGATTGTGGCATTCAAAAATGCCTTCGCAGGTCGGTCGACAATGATGGCAGAATTGACAGATAATCCAGCTTATAAAGTGGGATTGCCCGAGTACAACGAAGTTTTGCGTCTTCCATTTTATGACAAAAGGGATCCTCAAAGCGGCGAAAAGACATTGGCACAATTGAAAGAGCATATTGCAAAACATGGAAAAAATATTTCTACTTTTGTTTTTGAACCCATGCTGGGAGAAGGTGGTTACCAAGCGGCTCCTCGTGAATTTTTTGTTCCCTTGTTGGATCTGTGCAAGCAGAACAACATTGCAATTTGGATGGATGAAGTTCAAACATTCAGCCGTACCGGAGAACTTTTCGCGTTTGAGACATTAGATCTTGGCCAATACGTGGACATCGTCACGATTGCAAAAACAGCTCAAGTCGGTGCCACTCTTTACACGGAAGAATACAATCCTAAACCAGGTTTAATTGCTGGAACTTTTTCTGGTTCTTCTGTTTGTCTGCGAGCAGGAATTGAGATTTTGAGCATGCTTCAAGAGGGTTACCTAGGACCGCAAGGACGTATCCAGCAAATTCATAAAAAGTTTGTGGGCATGTTGAATGATTTAAATACCACTTCTTGCAAAGGACTTTTACAAGATGCAGGTGGTTTGGGATTGATGATTGCAGTGACTCCTTACGATGGAAGCAAGGATAAAACTGAAGCCTTATTAAAACGCATGTTTGACAATGGCTTGATTGCATTTGGATGCGGAAAAGATCCTGTGCGCGTTCGATTCCTGATTCCAGCCGTCATTCAAGACAAGGACATTGAAGTTGCTCGTGGAATTATCGAAAAATCTGTTCTTCAAGGAGTTTAATTGGACTTCATTGAAACCTGCCGCAAACTGATCTCTCTGGACAGTACTCCCAGCCATGGCAATAAAGCTGTGGCAGAGTACGTGGCACAGCTTTGTCGCGACAAAGGTTTCCATGTGGAAGAACAGCACGAATCTCATTTGAATTTAGATCAAACAAACTTGGTGATTCGCCCAACAGCTCAGCGTCCCGCTTTGGAGTTTATGCTGCAGAATCATTTGGACACAATTGACCCAGGCCCCTATGTTTTATGGAGCGATAACTCGTACAATCCCTTCGATGCCATCATTAAAGATGGAAATATCTACGGCCTAGGAACTGCCGAGGTAAAATTAGATTTTCTTTGCAAATTGGAAGCGCTTTCCAAGTTTCCAGTCACAACCGCATGGAAACTTCCACCGGTTTTAGTTGGAACCTATGGTGAAGAGCTTGGCATGGCTGGCATTCTTCGATTGATCCGAAAAAATATGGTCAGCGCAAAAATGGCCTTAGTGGGTGAACCCAGTGATATGAATATTATCCATGCATGCAACGGTTTTGCGGCTGTCGAAATTATCATTCCATTTTGTCAGGCTGAGCAAAAGTTTCGCGAAGAGCATAATCTGCGGGAAAGTACAGCCACACAAAGTCGTCTGTTCAAAGGGAAAGCGGCTCATTCCTCGACTCCCCATCTTGGAGAAAATGCTCTGAGAAAACTTTTTGATTACCTGACACAACTTCCAGAATCCGTCACGATTATGGAAATTGATGGAGGCACCAGTCACAATACAATTCCAGCTCAAGCTTTTATCGAAATTGATCTTGTTCTTGGATATGATGACCCTATGATTCGAAAGCTAAACCGCTTCTATCAAGTTTTTAAAAAGCTAGAACAAGAATTGCAACACTACCAAGACCCCGAGTTTTACCCCAGTCACCCAACTTTAAATCTTGGCGTTGTTCGTACAATGGAAGATCATATTTCAATCCACGGAAGCTGTCGACTGCTGCCCATCATCAGCAACGAAATCTATGAAGCATGGATGGCACAACTGAAGTCCGTCTGTGATCAAATTGGCGCTCAATTCCGTGTCATTGATTACAAACGACCTTACAGAACGGATGCCAATTCCATGCTGGCAAGAGGATGCCTTGCAGAATTAGAAAAAATGGGAAAATCCCCCCAGTTAATCACGCAACCCTCGATCAACGAAGCTGCCATGCTTTCGCGAATTGGAATTGAAACCGTTTGCTTCGGTGCTGGAAAAAGAGATGGAAATATCCATACCCCCAATGAAAATGTGTCGCTAGAGGATCTAAAAACCTCTGTCGAATTTTATCAACGTATTATCGAAAGATTTTGTTTATGAGCTTTATTATCAGACCTGTCGAACATGACGACATCAATCAATTGGTGGATCTTGCCAAGCAATTTAATTTATTAAACCTTCCTGGAGACAAGAAAGTCCTCACCAAAAAAGTAGAACGAAGTGTTCAATCTTTTGCTGGTGAAAATGCAAAAAAGGACTCTGAATATCTTTTCGTTGTTGAAGACAAGGAAGAACAACAAGTTGTTGGAAGTTCGTTGATCCTTGCAAAACATGGAACAGAGGAAATTCCTCATTATTTCTTCAAAATTCTGAAGAAAAATCGTTTTTCTGAAGATCTTGGCCTTGGATTTATTCATCAAGTTTTGCGCTTTCAAACGGACAGCGATGGCCCCACTGAAATTGGTGGATTGTTGGTTGATCGCAAC
>CAZFSX010000144.1:4059-7184 GCA_964522115.1 uncultured Pseudobdellovibrionaceae bacterium
AAATTAGCTTGATGCGCTTTCTGTATATGGCACTGAATCCAAACCGATTTGAGTCCCGAGTTTTATGCGAATTAACTCCCCCATTGACAGATGAAGGTCGTAGTGAATTTTGGGAAGCTTTGGGAAGAAGATTTACGGGATTACCTTATCAAGAAGCCGATCTTCTAAGCCAAACACATAAAGAATTTATTGGAGCACTTTTTCCAGAAGAGGATATCTACCTTTGTTTATTGGCATCCAGTGCGCGGGCTGTTCTTGGTCGTGTGGGCGATCAAACTCGTCCTGCACAGTACCTTTTAGAAAGCATTGGATTTAAATATCTTGAGGAAGTGGATCCCTTTGATGGTGGCCCTCATTACGGAGCAAAAACAGAAGATATTTTGCCCATCAAACAAGGACAACGACTGCAAGTAGCTGACTTCCCGGGTGCAACATTCAAAGAACAAGGTTTGATTGCAACCTGTGATGACCGTTTCCGTGGCGGACTAAGTAGCTACGATCAACGCAACGGAGAAATTTGTTTGCCTGCAAAAACCAGAGAAAATTTTGGGATAGAAATTGGTGAAACCGTTTTTGTTGCTCCATTTTTTTACCCCTCTGCCGCCAAGGAGACACCATGATTAAGCACGAAGCAAAATTTTTAGGGGACTATATTCAAGGTCAATTTTTACAAATTGATCGTCCTGATGGGCAGTTTAAAGATATCAGCCCAGCTGATTTGAACGATGTTGTCATGAATGTCGAATACAGTTGGGAGCATGTTGATCGAGCTGTTGAATCCGCCAGAAAAGCCTACCTTCCGTGGGCTCGATTAAGTCAAGATGAACGCCGAAATTATCTTCTACGCTTGAAAGAAATGTTTGATACTCACTCAGAAAAAATGGCCGAAGCTATTTCCCGAGACACAGGAAAGCCTTTATGGGAAGGATTGACAGAAGCAAAAGCCTTATCCAATAAAATTGATATCACTTTGAATTTTTCCAGCAAACTTGTTGCTCAAGAAAATATCCCCAATGCATTACCAGGTGTCGAAGGTGTTATCCGTCACAAGTCTCGTGGAGTGATGGCTGTCGTAGGTCCATTTAATTTTCCAGCCCACTTACCAAATGGGCATATCATTCCTGCCCTGTATATGGGGAATACCGTTGTTTTTAAGCCCAGCGAACAAACTCCTTATGTTGGGCAACTGATGGCTGAATTGATTCATAAAGCACAATTTCCCGAAGGTGTGTTCAACATGGTTCAAGGAGATGGCGAAACAGGAAGACGTTTGGTCGCTCATGAACATGTGGATGGTATTTTATTTACCGGCAGTTATGAAGTTGGATTAAAAATCAAACAAGAAACGATGACTCACTACTGGAAAATTTTAGCCTTGGAAATGGGCGGAAAAAATACAACGCTGGTCTGGGAGGATGCTGACATTGACAAAGCTATTTACGAAAGCTTAGTCGGCGTCTACATGACAACAGGACAACGTTGTTCCTGCACAAGTCGAATTCTAGTTCATGAAAAACTGGCAGATGAATTCACAGAACGATTTTATCAGTCTGCAAAAAGGCTAACGATTGGACACTGGTCAGAAAATCCATTCATGGGCCCATTGATCAACCAAGGCGCTGTCGATAAATATTTACGCTTTCAAGAAATTGCAGCTAGAGAAAACTGTGAAAACATGATGCGCGGAAAAGTCATGGATCTGAAGCACAAGGGATATTACGTCACCCCCAGCATTCATTTGGTCGATAAATTTGATCCCAAATCCGTGTATCAAAAAAGTGAAATCTTTGGTCCCAATGTAGCAATTTACAAAGTAAATGATTTTGATCATAGCTTGGATATTATCAACTCCACTGGCTATGGATTGGTCATGGCTTTATTTTCAAAAAACAAATCTCTTTACGAAAAAGCCTTACTGGAAGCTCGCGTAGGACTTTTGAATTTTAATCGCACAACGAATGGCGCAAGCTCCAAGCTTCCTTTTGGAGGTATGGGGAAATCTGGAAATGATCGTCCGTCAGCACACTTTGCCTTGCAATACTGTTCTGTCCCAGTCGCAAGCCTTGAAGATCCAACGGCGTTTGATCCAGATAAACTTCTTCCAGGTGTTACTTTTTACAAAGGATAATTCATGAAAACAGCGCGAAGGATTGCGGTGTTAGGATTGGTCTTATGTTCTCTTGCTGGGATTTCTTACTCTGTTGCCCGATGGAAACTAGGACCAGTTCAAAAAGATGCAACTGAAGGAATTATTTTCGAAGTCGTTCCAGGAATGACTATCACATCCACAACTCATCAACTTAACCAACAGGGATTGATAGGTAATCAGATACTTTTTTACTGGTATGCACGACTGACGGGACAAGCGAATAAAATTCGTCGCGGTGAATACGAATTGAAAAAATCCATGTCCGCCCAAGAAGTCCTGGACGTATTAAAGTCAGGAAAAAGCATCGCCCATGCCTTCACTGTGGCCGAGGGGCTAAATCTGTTTGAAATCGCGACATTGTTTGAACAGCACAAAGTTGGAACAAAAGAAGAATTTTGGAGATGGGTTCGAGATCCTGATTGGATACGAAGTCTTTTGGGAAATGAATCTGCGAATTCTTTAGAAGGCTATTTGTTTCCTGAAACCTATATGGTGACAAAATTCATGACGACCAAAGATGTGCTGACTCAAATGGTTCAACGAAGTTTGAAAACATTTGAAGAGGTTCAGCAAAGTGCGGCAGGTACAGAAAAAACGAAAGACAATATTTCTCTTCGCATTTCCAAGATGAGTCGCCACCAATTAATCACACTGGCAAGCATTGTTGAAAAAGAAACGGGAGCTCCAGAAGAACGTCCACTGATTGCTTCGATTTTTTATAATCGTTTGGAAAAGGGAATGCCCCTACAAACGGATCCAACTGTTTTGTATGGAAAATGGCTTCAACAAAAACAAATGGATCAAATTCCAAAAATTTCACGAAGCGATTTGCATACACCAACAGCCTACAATACCTACACAATCCCAGCTTTACCTCCTGGTCCTATCGCAAACCCCGGAAAAGAATCAATGAAGTCTGTTTTACAACCGGCTCGAAGTGAATACTTCTTTTTCGTCAGTCGCAATGATGGGACCC
>CAZFSX010000145.1:0-7156 GCA_964522115.1 uncultured Pseudobdellovibrionaceae bacterium
TTTTCCAACCAGTTGGCTCAGGCGTGTGCCGCTGAACGCTTTCAAAACACTGGCAACCTTGCTTCCACCACTATCTTCATTGGAAGCTGTTGATGGAGTGGGGGCCGCTTGTTTTTGGGTGGGAACTTTTGCAACTCCACCTTGAGATTTTTTTCGTGGTGGGGGAGTCAAATTGACTTCCTGGACACGCAAGGGAGCTGTGCTCTGGTACAAAGTTGTTTTAGCATCCTCTTTCGGAGGAGTGATTAAAAATGCTAAGGCTAAGACCAACGAAAGACAGACCCCAACAATAAGAGATTTTTTCGACCCATCGTCCAGAAACTGATCTTTGGACATTAAGGACAAACTTTCCACCGAGCTAAGGTAGAGCGTGCGTTGATTGACTTCAAGATCGCCAATTTGAGTCGTAACCCATTCACGAGACTCTTTTGGTTGCACTTTTGATTTTTTTAAATCAGCCTGAGGAGTAAACCAACGATTCATGGGAACAACTTGGGATTCAAGCAGTCGTCCATTTTGGTAAACAGTAAAAAGTTGATAGGGGGATTTGCCAGGACCAGGACCAGAATCAGCAGATTCCATACTGCTGAACAGAGCGCTTCGAGCATCGTAAGGAGTGATTTGCAAAGTAGAAACGCCCACAGAAATATTCATCGATTTGTCGATGCATATTTCACTCATTCCTTTTTCAAACTGGGGAGGACTTGAGTGAGGATCTAAATGAACATACCACCATCGATCATGGCGATATTCAAAAAGTCCATGGATGCCCTTGACGCCGTCACTTCCAGATCGGAGTTCTGCGTGTTTTGATGTTCCAAACGTAGCACTACCTTGCTCGGCACGTAAGCGCCATGCTTTGGAAACGCCGGTCGTTGGTTCTTTTTGCTCAATAAATAAATTCTGCATTTTTCACAATCCTAGTGCACGTATTGCATCGACTCCCTAATTTTCGCATCCATGTCTTTCTTCACTTCATGCAAAGGAAGAAATTTAATTCCGCGTTTTTGGACCAGGTAAGCCCCTTCAGGATTACGAAGTGTCCCTTTTAGATTCATCTCTGCAAAGTTTATCTCTTGAACTTTTCGGACAGTTTTACTCTTTGCATAAGAGATCATTGATAAAAAGATGATAAAAAGAAAGTTCACTGTACGAAACATGATCACCTCGATGTAGATTTGTTTTTCAAATACTGGATCTTTCTCTGGATCCACTCTTTCTGATCGTCATTTTTTGAATATTTTAAAGCTTCTTCATATTTTTGAAGAGTTTTCTCGATCTTCGACGAGGAACTTTCTAAAATACCACCCATTTGTAAAAGAATGTCTAACTTTTTCTCATCCGTGATTTTTTGAAAATCAGATCGATCTAAGTTTTTTAAAGCAGCTTCTGTTTTTCCAATCTGCCTTAAGCATTCGGAATATCCTGGATCTAAGTCATAGGATTGTCTTAAGTTGTTATCCAATTTTTCAAGGTCCTCAATGACACCTAAACAGTTGCCTTGATGAAAGGAAAGAACCGCATGGTGAGCCTTAATTTCAGCAGACTTTTGTCCTAAATCGTAAGCTTTCATCATAAGTTTGCTGGACTCAATTTTTTGTCCATCTTGCAAAAGAAGGCGCGCTTTTTGGTAAAATAGGATGGGAAGTTCTGGTGCTTTTTTTAACGCAAGTTCGATCATCCATCGACTTTTATCATACAACATCATTTTTTCGGCGACTAAGCTTTGAAAATAGGGACCTAAAAAACTATCTGGAAACTTTTGTGAAACTTGCATCGCAAGTTCTGTTGCAATGGCGTCATTGTTGGATAAAAGACATGAGTTAAATGCTTCAAGCCATGGTTTGAGGTCGTTGGAAGAAATCTCCTTTTGACAAGCTGAACTTGATTTTTCTGTTCTTTCAAAGATTTCATCCGATTTTTTAAATGCAGCAAGAAGGTAAGGTTTAAAAAAGTCTTTGTTAGGTAAATTCATTTGAATTTTTGGAATTTGGCTAGCTGGTAAGTCAGCATAGGTATTTTCGATTTTTGATGTCGCTTTTTCCTCTTTTGCAAGTTGAAGCAATTTCTTTTCAATTTCTATCTGTTTATCTAAGACGGGTCCAACAACCCGTTGCAATTCGTTGGTCAAAGTTCTTTTATCATCCTCTGAAAGTTCTGGGGGTAAAGGAAGATTGCTTATCGCATCGACATAATGTTTGTAAGCTTTGGATAAGGTTTCTAAAACTTGAACTTGAAGTTCTGGCTGTTGGGCCCATTGACTTGCTTGAAGCAAAGCGACCTGAGCTTTTTCAAGTTTTTCTGTCTTGATATTCAGTACTGCAGATAAACGATCAAGCTTTGCTTTCACGCTTTGCTGAAAAAACTCTTCTGTCAATACCTTGGCTTGAATAAACCGAGCTTCAGCCCGTAAATCCAAGGGGATGTCTTTGTTTCCAACAATTTTTTTGGAAACATCAAACACTTGGGAATATTTTTTATCTTGGAAGAGTTGTCTTAGTTTTTTAATGTGAACTCTGGATGCATAGGGTTCCACTCCTAATTGGATCAATTGCAATTCAATTTTTTGATATTCTTTGGAATTCTCTTGATTTTTTAGCTGAGAAAGCATTTTTCCAAGATATTTTATTTTTTCAGAGGTTTGCTTGGGGTCCATGATACTTTCGATCAACTTGTGACTTTCAGCGATTTTTCCTTCAAGGTAATAAAATTCACTGGCTAATTCTAAATGATTCTTTTTTTCCTTAATATCAAGAACAGATAATTCTTCCAATGTTTGTGCTGCCTGAATCAGTAGACCTGATTGAGTATAGATTTGAATGGAATCTTTTAAGGCTTGGATCGAATTTTTGTTTTTAGGAAATTTTTTACTAAATTCTCGTGCGACTTGAGCTGTATCCAAGGATTTGTCATAGGTAAAATAAAGACTCAATGCTTGTTCCCAAGAGGATAAAGCAAGGTGACTTGTTGGAAAATCATTTGCGTATTGTATTAATTCTTTTGCAGCAGCCATCTTGTCAATTTGCTTCAGATGTTCTTGGATTTCCGCATACCGAGCTTCATCACGCAGCTTTATCATTTTATCTTTACGTTCTTGATTCGTGATTTGAGGCAAAAAGGATTGAATGGATTCTTGAAATTTCTTCAGATCTTTTCTTAGATTGTATATATCCAAAAGAACATCTTGTGATTTGTCTTGTAAATCGATGGGTAGCTTTTCCTTCAACAAGGAAATCAAAATTTTTTCTGATTCTCGATCTTCGCCCTTGTCATACAAAAGAGTTGCAATTTTGAATTTGACCGGCAACGCAAACATACCCTGCGGATGTTGGCGAATATAGGTTTGGGCAATGTTTAAGACCAATTGATCATCCGTGGGAAGTTTTTCTTTTTTGACAGCCTTATCCAAAGAAACCAATGCAGCATAATCAGAATCATGCTTCATTTGAGGATCATCACTGATCGATCCAACTTTTGAGTATTGCACGGATGCCTCGCGGTAGTTTTCTGTTTGGAATAGAAGTTCCGCATAGGCATACCTACTTTTTGTATCTGGTTTTGCAGGATCTTCAAAGTCTAGATAATACTGAAAGGCCTGGCGAGTCCAATTTGTAAACTCTTGGTGTTGTTTATTTTTTTGGTAAATTTCCCACCATTTTCTGACCAATTCTAAGGATGCTGAATGAAAGGACTTCTTGCAATCGTCGATCGCTGCCGCTGTTTTATTCATTGATAACCAAACAGAGTCTGCTTTGCAAAGTTCAGATAGTTTTTGCAAATGCTGGATCACAATTGGTCTTTGTTTTAGGCTTTCGTTGGATTCCAATAAAAGAAGATGAATTTTTACAACGGCAGAACCATGGGGTTGTTTTTCTAAATATTCCCCAAGAAAAATATTCATTTCTTTAAAACGACTATGAGAAAGAAATAAATTTCCTAGATTTAACATTGCTGTTGCTAATTCTTCATCATCTGAAATTTTTCTGAAGAAACTATAGGCCTCCTGAGCCGACTTTGTTTCTCCGTAAAAAAGTGCCATATCACGAAATGCTTCTTGTCGTAAATTATGAGCGTCCTTGTGCTTTGAAGTATTATCAGCAGAATGATATTGAATCACTTTAAGAAGGCGATCTAAAGCTGGATCTGTTTTTCGAAGGTTGTAATAGGCCCATGCACTTTTATAAACCCCATAACTATAGACTTTAGAATCAGGGTAGCGATCTAACTGTTCCAAGTATTTTAATGCTTGATCAAATTGAAGACGGTCATACTTTAATTCCCCCAAAGAAAGAAGAGCATCGGGGATCAAAGGTGATTTTGGATATTTTTCTATCAATGTCGTATACAGTTGATCTGCCATATTGATGCGTGAAAGTTGTTGGTTAGCAAAGGCATTATTGAAAAGTACAGCATCCATCTCTTGAAATTTAGGAAAACGTTCTTCGATTTCCGAGTAAATTTGAATCGCTTGGTTCAATGATTTTTTTGCAGACTCTTCTTTTGCAACTTGAGGAGCAAATTTTAAGACCGTATTGGAATCTCTGTGAAGATCAAAAAATCGGCCTGAACGTGCTCTTCTCATATGCAGTTCTGCTAAACGAAACATAAGAGTTGATTCGTCAGAGGATCCTTTGCGCTTTTTCAATAGCGCTTGAAGAGCTTCAATGGCTTTATTTTCTGTTTGTCGAATCAGCAGTTCTGATTGTAGTGCCTTTTTTTGTTGAGCATCTTCTCCGGTCTCATCAATTTTCGCAGCATGAACATGATGGATCAGCAATAACACACTAAGTAAAACTGATGAGAACCGGCATGTGTGAAACATAAGTTGAAATCCTTTTCATCTTTAGTCGCCAACCACGGTGGCCATTTTTAATTGAGGAAAGCCAGCCATCGATGCCGTGTACATAACCTTCCTAATAACAGAATAAGGAAGAGAACTATCAGCTTGCAAGAGGATTCGTCCCTCTTTCACTTCTTTCTTATCTTTTTGTCCTTGGGCGATTAGATCTAATTGCTTAAACAGGGGCAAAATAAAATTCGGATCATTGGGATCTAAGTCTTTCGCTGTAAATCCATTTTGATCCATACTTGCGATTTCTTTTCCATCGTAGATCAATGCTTTTTTAGATAAGGCAATTTCAATGGATTTTACGGGGTTCACTTCCGCATTCGAAATTGGTAAGTCAATTCCAGTGATCGGATTCACTTGAACATCTGCTGTTGAATAGGACTGCAATAAGAAGACAAGAAGAATTGTAAACATGTCTGTCATTGATGTAATGTTCAATCCAAAAGTACTTGTATTTGCTCGTGGTGGTGAATATCTTTTGCGTGCCATGGTGTTATCCCTCCATCATGTTGGCGAAAGCCACATCTGGAAACATATAAGGTGTTTGAATTTCTTTGTTGGCTCGTTTATCAAAAACAGGAAAGCTTATCTGTGGGTCTTTGGCCCGTCGAGCAGCATCCATGATTTTGACAATGTCTTTGTAGGAAACATTGGAATCAGGTCTCATGTGAAATTTAAATATTTCTGGGTGCAATTTTTTAATTTCAACAAGACGCAAATGCAATTGATTGAAATCAAATCCGCTGGCTGTATTTGGTATCAGAACTTCTTCCGCGGCGCCTTGAGGATCTGTCAAGACGATTTTAATTCCATCTTTATTGGATACATCTAATTCTAAGGAACTTTGTTTTGCAGGATCTTTATCTGGCGCAGCGATGGCTTCTTTGACAACTTGGGGAAGCTCGGTTTCGATAATGTTGATTTGCACAAAGGCGCTGGAAAGCAATAGCACCGGCACAAGTTTCACCATCACTGAAAGCAAAGGAGCTAAATCGAGTTCAAATTCAAAGTTGTGGTTCACGTGGATGTTTTTCTTTGTGCGTCCCATATCAAGTTGTCCTTTCTTCGTCGTGGTTTATGATGCTCTTGTATTTGGGCTTGGTGGTTTAGGACCATTTGCCAAAGCATCTGCCTTCATATTGTCTGGGAATAAGTTTTGTCGATTCAGTTGCGGAATGTGGGCACCAGTCAAAAGCTCTGTCAGTTTTCCACATTTCTCTGTCATTTGTTCAACCAACTGATTTTGACGAGACATCAAGAATGAATAAAAAACCATGACTGGAATTGCAACGGCAAGACCCAGGGCTGTTGTGTACATCGAAACTGCGATACCATTGGCAAGTAGAGCCTGTTTTGTAGCAGGATCCGCCGAAGCAACCGCTTGGAACGACAAGATAAGACCGTGGATCGTACCAAGTAGACCAAGAAGTGTGGCAACGTTGGCAAGCATCGAAAGATAGTGGATTCGCTTTGTAAAGAGTGGAATATTTTCCGACATTGCAATGTCATGAGCTTGAAAAATTGCATCATCATCGCGATCGGCTTTTTCAAGAATTGTTTTAAATGCAGAAGCTAATGGTTTACCAGGAAGTTGTCCGCAGACCATCAGTGCTTCATCAATTTTTTTACCCAAAGCTAAACTTTGAACTTTGGACCAGAATTCATCGACGTTCAAACCATATTTAAAAAACAGAACCTGAGTTCTTTCAATTAAAATTCCCAGTGAAAAGACTCCCACCAGAAGAATACACCATCCGATAAAGCCAGCATCGTTGATAAATTTTAGTACGCCCATCATATTTTGCTCTCCTTGTTTTTTTGTAACTCTTCTTGCATTCTTAGTTGTTCATCAACCCAAGTTCTAACTTGGTTTAAATTTTCTTCTTCTATGTGGACAAAACGAACGGCATAATAAATTCCCGTATCATGTTCGATACGTTGTTTAGTAAGTCGTTTTGCAATTATTTCAACGGTGCAGTTGAAAGCACGGTCTTGATGTTTGCTTCTGCCTCGCAAATGGCAGGAAATGATATCGCCTGGAAGTAATAGGGGAGTTCCTATGAATGCCAGAGCTCCACCTTCACTGAGGTTTTCAATGCGTCCGTTCCATAAATTTAAATTGTTATGTGCCAAAATATCGACATGCAAAAGGACGCGTCTGAAACGACGGCGATTGAACATTTTTTCTGCCTCTGGGGATTTTTCAATCAATCGTGTCAGACGATCTGTCGAAAAATCAGGAAGATCCATGGCAGTTGTCCATTGCTCCAAATGGGGAGCCCAGACGTAGTCAAAATTAAAAAACAA
>CAZFSX010000146.1:0-3967 GCA_964522115.1 uncultured Pseudobdellovibrionaceae bacterium
TAAGAATTTGCAAACGGGCCTATGATCTTTTAACAGAAAATGGAATTGATCCCTGCGATATTATTTTTGATCCCAATATCTTAACTGTTGCAACTGGGATGGAAGAACATGATCTATATGGAAAAAACTTTATTGATTCCATCCGTGAAATCAAAAAAATGTGTCCCGGTGCTTTAACATCCGGAGGTGTTTCCAATCTTTCTTTTTCATTTCGAGGCAATAACAAAGTTCGTGAAGCAATTCACGCCGTCTTTCTTTATCATGCAATCGCTGCAGGCTTGGACATGGGGATTGTAAATGCTGGAATGTTGGAAGTTTATGATCAAGTAGATCTTGAACTTCGACATTCGATTGAAGATGTCTTGTTTGCAAGGAAGTCGGATGCCACAGAACGACTGATCCAGCTGGCTGAAAAATTCAAAGCACAAAAAGAAGTTGTTCAACAAAAACAAGAAGACTGGCGTCATCTACCGTTGAACGAACGTATTTTGCACGCCTTTCTAAAGGGACTAGATGCTCATATTGTCGAAGACACCACCGAAGCTTTACAAACATTGAAAGTACCACTGAAGGTTATCGAAGGTCCTTTAATGGATGCCATGAAAGTGGTTGGCGAACTCTTTGGACAGGGTAAAATGTTTTTACCTCAGGTTGTGAAAAGTGCACGTGTGATGAAAAAAGCTGTTGCCTATCTAGAACCATTCATGGAGGAAGAAAAAAAACGATCTGGTCTTTCCAATCAAGGAACGATTGTTCTTGCCACCGTCAAAGGCGACGTCCACGACATTGGGAAAAATATTGTTGGCGTTGTTCTGGCGTGTAATGGGTACGAGATCATTGATATGGGCGTGATGGTTTCCTGCGAAGAAATTATTCGTAAAGCTGAATCTGTGAATGCAGATATTGTTGGCCTGAGTGGTCTGATCACTCCGTCTTTGGAGGAAATGAAATTCAATTTGGCAGAATTTGCGAAAAGAGGTTGGAAAAAACCCATCTTAATCGGCGGAGCCACGACATCCAAAGTTCATACAGCTGTTAAGCTGGATCCCCACTATCCAGAATCTGTTGTCTATGTGAAAGATGCCTCTTTGGTTGTCGATGTTGTTCGACAACTGATGGAAAAAAATAGCCCCTTTCAAAAAGAAAATAAATCCGAATACAAAGTCATTCGAGAAAGTTTTGAATCTCGTGTGACGACGGAAGACTTTTATCCTCTCAATGAAGCTCGCAAGAAAAAATACCAAACGAATTGGAATGATGTGGATATTGCAAAACCTTCTAAAATGGGAATCATGGAATGGTCGCCAAGTTTGGATGAACTTGTCTCGTGGATTGATTGGAGTCCTTTCTTTTGGACCTGGGAACTTAAAGGTGTTTACCCCAGTATTCTTTCCAGTCCCAAATATGGCAAAGAGGCAACACAACTTTTTCAAGATGCTCAAAATCTGTTAAAAGAAATTTTACATAAACAGTTGTTCCAACCGAAAGCCTTGGTAGGAATTTGGAAAGCCTGTAGTCAACAGGACGATATTTTGCTACAGGATGTCTTGTTGGCAGATCAACCATCAACAACGAATGTTCGCTTGCATTTTTTACGACAACAAAAAAAGAAATTCGTGGAAAACGAAACTTGCCTTTGTCTTTCTGACTTTGTTGCTCCGGAAAACTCAGGTCGACAAGATTATGTCGGAGGCTTTGTTGTCACAACCGGAGATCAAGTCGAAAAAATTGCTTTAGAATACGAACAGAAACATGATGATTACAAAGGGATTCTTATCAAAGCTCTTGGGGATCGTTTTGCAGAAGCCTTGGCAGAGTGGACCCATCACCAGGTTCGTCAAATTTTTGAATTTGGGAAAAAAGAAAATCTGTCGCAACAAGAAATTCTTCAAGAAAAATATCGCGGAATACGACCTGCTCCGGGGTATCCGGCCTGTCCAGAGCATTCTGAAAAAATGACACTATGGAAACTTCTGGATGCTGAAAAACGCTTAGGAGTCAAATTGACTGAAAACTTTGCGATGACACCAGCAAGCAGTGTTTCTGGATTCTATTTTCAACATCCAGAATCAAAATATTTCCATGTTGGACTGATTGGTGATGACCAACTCAAAGACTATGCAGCACGAAAAAACATTTCAGAACAGCAGGCTCGACGTTGGTTAGCTCCACAGCTGACGACCTAGAACACTTCAAAGGACACTGGAATGGAAAACATGCAAAACTTGGAAGAAAAAACTTTAAGCTCGAAAAAGGTTTACGACGGTAGTTTTTTAAAAATTTACCAAGATCAGGCATTAATGCCAGACGGAAGCCACAGCCTGCGGGAATACGTGGTCCACCCTGGTGCTTCCATGATGATTCCCTACTGTCGCCAATCAAACAGTGTCTATATGGTTCATCAATATCGATATTCCATGAAGCAGCATTATTTGGAACTTCCAGCTGGCAAACGTGATGGGGATGAAGATTTTTTAGCTACAGCTCAAAGGGAACTTGCGGAAGAAACAGGCCTTATTGCCACTCAATGGACTCATATGATCAGCGTTCATCCCGCCATTGGATACACCAATGAAGTGATCGAATGTTTTGTTGCAGAGGACTTGGAATTGAATGAACAGCACTTGGATGAAGGTGAGTTCTTGCAAGTTCAAAAAATTTCCCTACCTGAATTGATGGAAAAAATAAAAAAGGGCGAACTGAAAGATGCCAAAACAGTTCATGCCCTTTTATATTTTACTCAGTTCTATTTAAAGAAATAATTATTTCTTTTTTGATTTACCTGAAGATGACTTCATGGATTTTTCAGCTGTTGGAGCTTTTTCAACGACCGCCGGTTTTTCTGGTTGTTTAGCTTTTGCCTCTAATAAAGCTGTCTCATATTTCATTTTTTCTGTTTCCAAACGTGTTTTTTCCGTTTGTAGTTCTGCCAACAAAGTGTCGCGCTGGATCTTTTTATGATCCAGCTGCACATGAAGATCTTTGATTTTGTCCTGAAGTTTTTCTCGTTCTGACTTCGATTTTTCAATTTCTTCTTTCAGTTTTTTCTTTTCAGAATCAATAGAGGTCATTTCTTTTTCAGCTTCAGAAACAGAAGATTTTAACTTAGCAATTTCCAAATCCATACTTGCCTTTTCTCGTGCAGCATTGGCTTTTTCCTTTTCAAACTCATTTTTCGCTTTCAAAGAAACTGATCGGGCTTGTTCTTCTTTGTTTTTCATATCTGAAAACTTGCGGCGTTCCTCTTCCAGATTTTTGGTTGTTTCCTTCAGTGCTTTTTCAGCTTGATCTTTTTGTTCTATCTGGGCTTTTGTTTCAGATTCCGCTTTTTCTTGGGAAGACTTCAGCCTTGCAATTTCACTTTCTGCTTTTTGCTTTTCAGAATTCGCACGCAAAATTTCTTGTCGGGCTTTTGCTTCATCTGATTTTGCGACAGCAATAGCTTTTTGAGAAAGCAACTTTGTTTTTTCTAGATTTGCTTGAGTATCTTTTTCTTGTTGTTTTGCTTTTTCAGCCTCTTGTTGGACTTTTTCAGTGGCTTGCTGCGCTTCTTTGGATTGTTTTTCAGCTTCTTTGGATTGAGCCACCATTTCTTCAGATGATTTTTCTGATTTCTTTCTTTTTTCTGTGGATTCTTCCCTTTGCTGTTTCATTTTTGCAATTTTTTCTTGCGATTCTTTGATCAAGTTTTGTGCCGCCGCTTGCTTATCTTCAGAAGCTTTTTTCAGCTTTTCATTTTCTTCGATCTCGGTTTTTGTACGAACTGTTTCGCTTTCGGCGCGTGATTGCTCCTTACGAGCTTCATCCTCTAACTTTTTCGCTTTTAGCATCGCATCGTTGGCTTCGGAACGAATTTTATCTCTTTTCCGTTTTTCTTCATCTAATTTTCTTTGAGCTTCTTTTGATTCTGCTTTCGCGCTTTCAGCATCAGCCTGAGCTTCTTCTGCTTCAATTTGTTCTTTCATCT
>CAZFSX010000146.1:3977-7087 GCA_964522115.1 uncultured Pseudobdellovibrionaceae bacterium
ATCTGTGCATGCAGAACAGGTGAACCTAATAATCCAAATATTAAAGCCCATAAAATCCGATGTCGCTTCATTGTTTACTCCTTGCTGCGTTCTATCTTCACTGATTCTTATTCTAAGATGGGACGAAAGGACTCTCAAGTCTGGATCTTTTCTAGAAGGATGTCCCCAAGAACACCAGGCCTTGGTCCAGGTTCAAGTATGCTTGATTGTCCTTCCTTAGAACACTGCCTATACTTGATCCATATGATGAAAGAATTCGGAACCATTTTTGTAAATCACTGGTATATCATGGGCCCCATTGCAGCGTGTTCAGCAGCAGGAGTTGCGATCGTTGCAGAAAGAGCCTTAACACTCCAATCGGCATCTTCGATTGATAAAGATGAACTGATGAACTTTATCCAAAGCTACTGCATGCAAGGACAGGTTCAAAAAGCAGTCAGTGTCGTTTCTCAAACCAAAGGGCCTTTATCGAATATCGTCCGAGCTGGCCTTGTCAGCGTGATGAATGGACGCACTCCCGAAGAAGTTCAGACGGCCATGGATGCTGTGGCACTTCGTGAAATTCCAAGACTGGGTCGTCGAATTGATATGCTTTCAGCCCTAGCTAACGTGGCCGTATTATTGGGTCTATTGGGAACCGTCAGTGGAATGATCGCCGCCTTCGGAGCAGTGGCGTCTCTTCCTCCAGCTGAAAAAGCCACGGTTCTGGCAAGTTCCATTGCTGAAGCTTTAAATGCCACAGGGTTTGGACTGCTTGTCTCCATCGTGTTGTTCGCAGCATGGGGATGGCTGAATTCATGGTCCCAAAATGTCATTGATGATGTTCACGAAGCCAGTGTTTCAACATTGAACTTTATACTTCAAAACAAAGATAAAATCTTTAAAGGAGAGTAATGGCTGGCGGTGGTGGCAATGAGCCAAATCTTACTCCATTCATTGACCTCTTTTCGGTCTTGGTTTGTTTTTTGCTGATGACTGCGGCTTGGTTGCAACTTGAATCTTTACAGACGAATATCGATGTTCCCAAACACAGCAGTGAGTCGACCACAACAGAAGAACCCCCTGTGAATGATGAAAAAAAAATTACCTTGTCAGTGACTGTTTCTAAAGATCGTGTTGTTTTAAAAGAAAATGATCAGGAAGAAAATGTTCCTCGATCTGGCCCCATCGAACGAAACCTTGTGCTAGAAAAATTGCAATCTTGGAAGGGGAAATACCCGAACAAGCGCGATGTTGTCCTAAGTACTGAATCTTCTGCAATTTACGGTGATTTGATTACAATGTATGATTTGCTGATTGAAGCAGAATTTCCTGATGTAGGACTGAACCCCAACTAGGTAGCACAAAAATGAGCAGCGACAAAGTGAAAGGTTATGCCAATCGTCTGATCACCGTTCCCGGTTATCATATTCATCCTCAATTTGATCTGGTTCATCTTCGTCACTTGATTGAAACCCGTCATCATCGGAAGAAAAATTTTGCTTTGATGCTGGCACCGATGGTGGACATGTTTTCGATTTTGGTTATTTATCTATTGATGAACTTTTCATCTTCTGGAGAAATCTTTTTTGTGTCGAAAGATGTGGTTCTTCCCAAAGCTATCAAAGGTAGTCCATTACAAAGCTTTCCTGTCATTTCCATTTTAGGTAATGAAGTCATGTTTGATGCAGAAAAAGTAGATGCTGAAGCAAACATTACAATCTCTGAACCAAATGATGGAAAAAATCCACAAATGCGTGACTTGCTTCGACGATTGAAAGCCGTGGATGCTCAAATCCATCCAGGACAAGCGTTCAAAGGACAAATAAATTTGCAAGCAGACTTAAAAACTCCTGTCGATGATATTAAAAAAGTCATGAGAGTCTTGATCGAAGAAGGCTGGACAGGTATCAATTTTGTGGTAGATCCTAGAAAATAAAAGTACGCCATTTCAATTACCACATTTTAAGGATTTCATCTTATGGCAAAAAAAAATTCTCTCTTTGGTCGATCCTTTGAATTGGCAAAACTGACTGTCAAAGTAGGCATGAAAGAACTACAGTCTGGAAATCTAAAATCCCGAATTGAACAAGCCAAACTGATCACAGAAAGTCTTTCCGAACTCAAAGGCGCTGCCATGAAAGCAGGTCAACTTTTAAGCCTGGATCTAGCAGACTATTTCCCCCCAGAAGCGATTCAAATTCTTTCTCAATTGCAAAATCTTGGATCCTCTTTACCAACAATTGAAATTCAAAAAATCCTGCTGGAAGAACTTGGTCCCCAGCGTTTTCAAGAACTTCGTAAAATTTCGGAACAATCGGCGGCCTCTGCAAGCATTGCTCAAGTTCATTCGGCGGAATACCAGGGGCAAAAGGTGGCTCTAAAAATCCAACACCCAGGAGTGGCTGAATCCATCTCTTCAGATCTAAGAATTTTAAAGCGGCTTGCCACAAGTTTTGTTGGTTTAACCAACCGTCAAATTGATCTGAATCCTTTATTTGACGAATTTGAACTTGTCCTTCGTCAAGAAGTGGACTTCTTGCAAGAAGCGCAGTTCTTGAAGCAGTATCAGGCTCAGGTACAAAAAATGGGTGCGATGGCTTCGTCATATACCACCCCCACACTGATCCCTGAAATGACGACAAAAAAAGTCCTGACAATGACATGGGAAAAGGGCATCAGCTTGACTCAATGGATGACCACAAATCCAAGTCAGGAAAAGAAAAATCATCTAGCCCACTTGATTTTAAATCTGTACTGCGAAGAATTTTTCCATTGGGGATTGGTTCAAACAGATCCTAATTTTTCCAATTTTTTGATCCAAGATGATGGTTCGGACTTCAAACTTGTGATTTTAGATTTTGGTGCAACTCGTGTTTATACCAAAGAATTCATTGCTGACTACGTTCAGCTGTTAGAAAAAGTGCGGGCTCAGGATGATGCTGCCCTGATCAATTACGCCATTCACTTTAGTATGATTAGCTCCAAAGAATCTGCAGAAACTAAGAACGACTTTGTCCAAATGATGAAGGTCGCCGCAGAGCCCTTTTTTGTTTTTCCGGATTCAAATAGTTCCACAAAAAACAGCAAATTATTTAAATTTGCAGATAAAGATTATTCTCTGCGATCCA
>CAZFSX010000147.1:0-7052 GCA_964522115.1 uncultured Pseudobdellovibrionaceae bacterium
AAAAGTTCCTCAGTATGATTTAAGCTCACAAAAATCGACGAAATATCTTTTTGGTGCAAAAAAAGAAAGCGTCTTTATCAAGCAAGTCCCCTTGCTGGATGTGGGAGAAGAAGCCACCCTTTCTGCTTCAGCCGTTCCTATCAATCCCGTGGATAAGAAGGAACTCAGACTTAAAACAGTCCAAAAACTTTCTCAACAAAAAATTCCTTCATTGGATCAATTGTTAAAACAAAAGCCAAGTTCTCTGAAAGAAGTAAAACAAATACAAAAAATAAACTCTTCATTCAAAGCACCGGCAGTCAAGGAACTTTCTACAGTGGCAGATCCTCAGTTTCAAGAATCTAACCCTCAACTGATTCAACCCAAAATTCTATCTGAAGCGGAAGAAAAGTTATTACAGGCTTTGATCTTTGCCGAACATCATAAAAATTACGCTCTGGCATTGGGTTTACTTTCAGAGGTTGCAAAGAATGATAAATTGGCAACAGATGTTGCCTATCATATAGGTCATGTGGCTCGTCAATTGGGACTGTACACAGAATTTCGATCTCAATTGTTAAAAGTACTTTCCAATAAAGATCGTGAGTGGCAGAAAAAAGCAACTCTTTCTCTGATGAATCATATTGCTTTGGGAGATCAATTTTTACTAGCAAAAATCGATCCCAAGGTGGAAGAATTCAAATTTGAAATGGACAAGGCTGATTTCTATTTATTGAATCGTGCAAAATTTTACATGGAAAAAGGAAATCTGACTCAAGCCTTAGCTTCTCTGGAAGATATTTCAAAAGACTCTTCTCAATATCCCGCCTCTTTGTTTTTAAAAAGTTTGATTTCTTACCGCGCCGGAGAAGTCGATGATGCGATCTATTTGCAAAATCAAGCTCTTAAGCTGATCGAAAACAGCGACAATGAAGAATTAAAATCCGTCGCATCCATGACCCTAGCACGTCTGTATTTTCAACTTGGCAACTACAAAGAATCCTATGAAATGTATTTGAAAGTCGACAAACGACATCCCCTGTGGCTTCAAGCGATGGTCGAGCGTGCTTGGTCACAGATTCTTTCACAGGACTATGAAGGTGCCGCGGGAAATATGTTCAGCATGCATACTGATTTTTTCAAAGGCGCCTTTCAACCTGAATCCTACATAGTGCGTGCCGTTGCCTATTTGAATCTTTGTCAATTTGCAGATGGGGCCAAAGCCTTGCAGGATTTTAAGAAAAAATATTCAAATTATGGCGCACGCATGGAAGCCTTTGAAAAACAACATCCAAAAACTTTAGATTACTATGAAACATTGAAGTCATGGTTACAACGACCAGAGCAAAAGGATGTGAATGGACTTCCCCGTCCATTTTTATTTGAACTTGCTCGTCACCCCTCTTTCACCGATCAACAAGTGTGGATCAATAATTTAGAAGATGAAAACAAAAAGATTCAGCAAATTTCTTTGGACATTGTGAATCGTGAAAGAACTGTCTTTCAAAAAATCCAAGATACAAAAGCGAAGATAGAAAAAAATCGATCTGTGGCTGAAACATCCAAAGATTCTGACGCTAAAAAGAAAGCGAAAGAAGAAAATATCGAATTAGAAAAAAAATTACCTTCCTTTCAGTGGGAATATGAAATCACAAAACGAGCTCGTACATCCTTAAAAGATCTTCGTGAAGTGATTGCTGCTCGTATCGAAGTGGACAAGGTACCTTACAGAGAAGCTGCAGGCAAATCGATTGCAAATCGTTTTGGCCAACTGAAAAAAGAATTGATCAAAACCATGGATCAAAGTGAAGTTCTGCAGTACGAACTTTACTCAGGTGCCGGTGAACAGATGAGGTACCAACAAGCTGGTGGCGAAGAAACCAAAAAAGATAAAAATGCCGAATCCAAACCCAGAGATGACAAAGCCGTTCGATGGGAATTCAAAGGAGAAGTTTGGGAAGATGAAATTGGTCACTTCCGATCTTCTTTGAAGAGTGCATGTCCACCCGATGAAAAACGAGAATAAAAACGAACAAGGAGTCCGTAATGCTACACCGAATGATTCAAAACAAACAAATTCTACAAAGAAGTCTTTCGACTGCATTTCTTTGTATCTTCTTACTTGGAACACAAGCCAAGGCCCAAGCCAGTTCTCAAGAGGGATTGGATCGCTTAAAAACCAATGTTGAAAACTCCAAATCCAACGTTCAAGATTACGAAAAAAACTTGAAAATCGTCGAACAAAATATTGCTGAGGTTGCCAAAGCAAAATCCCAAGTCGAAGCTCAGCAAAAAGAACTTCAAAGCTTGATCTCTGACAATACAAAAAATTTGCAAACTTTGACAAAGAACGAGCAAGAAATTCAAAAACTTTCTATCGATGAACAAAAACAAGGCGATCAAGAACTTAAGAAAATCCAAGAACTTGAAAAGGCCCTGCAAATTTTAAAAGAAAACCAAACTCAAAGAGCCAAAAATTTAACTCAATATCAAGATCAATTAAAACAAGCAGATCTTGAAAAAACAGAATGGAAAAATCGTGGAGATGGACTGAAGAAAAATCTTGAGTCTGTTCAAGCTAGATTGAAAGCACTTTCCAAAGAAGATAGTGACTGGAAAAACAAAAAACGTGGATATGAAGGTGAAATTTCTCGATGGAAAAAAGAAGTTGAGAAAAATCAAAAACTTTATGAACAGTATTCCAGTCTAAAAGACGCTGGACATTGATTTTACACACTGGCGAAGATTCAGAAGAAAAGATCAAAGAGGGATTTTTCATGAATGCAGAAAAATCCCACACAATCAATCGACGAAAATCGTAGCTTCTTAAGTCCTTGGTGAACGAGATTTTGATGTCACCGAGGCGCTTGCGGATTGTCCTCGTGTTTCTTGGACCGTCACTTTCAGTTTTTGAACTCCGTACTTCGCAAATTCATTCAAAAAGATCGCTGCCAACATTTCAGAAAACATTTCGACACTTGTATTCACGCAGGGTAAAAGGATGACCTCTTTTTCCGGAAATGCGTAATAGCGATCACGGAAATAGGCTTCAAGGACAGGTTGGCATCCAGGGACCTTTTTCTTTTCAAAACGAAACTCTGGATTTTTACCAGGAAGCAAAACATGCTCGTCCCATGTTTCCATTTGTTGACGTATAAAGTCTTTAAATATGCGAAAATCCAGAAAGTAGCCCTTTTGAGGATCAAGGACTGGCAACTGTAGATCCACGCGGACGACATAGTTATGGCCATGAAGTTGTTCTGCATGTTTTTCGTCAAAGATTAAAAAATGTGCGCAAGAGAACTTGAAATTTTCTTTGTACAGATGCAATGATAGACCAGACATTGAGACTCCTAAAAAAAGACAAAATCATCCAAACGTGAGGGATATTTATGCAATTTCTTTTGAAACAACATTTTCAAATCGAATCCGCTCGTTACTTACCTAATCTACCACAAAATCATCCCTGCTCAAGAACTCATGGCCATTCTTTTAAAATCACTTTCGTTTTTTTGACAACCATGGATCCGAAGACAGGTTGGGGACTGGATTATCATGACATCAGTCGATGGGTGCAGCCCATTTTGAATCAATTGGATCATCGCCTTTTGAATGAGGTTCCAGGTCTGGAAAACCCCACTTCTGAATACATCACTGCTTGGATCTATGAAAAAGTGAAGGCTCACCTTCCCGATCTGACCCAAGTAGGTGTCAGCGAAACATCCACAACAGAATGCTGGTATCCCGCCAAGTAGAAATGCTATTGGACTTCTCTTTTTTTCAGAATCGAGCTCTTCTCGCAGCAGGAAGGGCCCGACATTCAGTGTGTATTTTTTTCTTCAGATTCATCTATTTTAAATTCCAGATGGAAAGTTGATCCATCTTTCGCTAAATTAGATGCATTTGAAGATGGAGTCAGTTCTATGAAACCCAAATTTTTATTCCAATTCAACTTGCTGTCATTTCCGTCTCTTTTCGTTCTTTCTATTTTATGCGCACAGAAGGTATGGTCAGGTTCCCTTGTCTTCACAGAAAAGAAATCTCATACCTTCGACAACTTGAATTGTGAACGAACGCAATCGTGTGATCTGCAGTCATTAACCATTCAAACGAAAGAGTTCCGTGCCATTTTGCCGGATGATCCCACTTCCGACAATAATTCCTTTGGTACATCTGCTTTTTTTTATATGAAAACTAAAACTCCCAAGGATTTAAAAAAATATGTTTTTGTCCAATTTATTCGTGGGTGTTATTTTCAATCGGAAGTGATTTTTTCTGACAACAACAGAAAGCCCTTGATAAAAAAAAGGGTGACTCTTTTAAGAGAATACTTTGATCAAAATGTACTTATCAAGCACCCGACCTGGGTCATTGACTCTGTAGATAGTGATCCCGTTTACAATAATCCCATAACGACCAATTCGAAAGTCCCCCTTCCACGCAACGGAATGTATCGATTTATTCCAGAATCAGCGCCTTCTCAATCCGAAGTCTTTGAAAAGTATTTCTATCAACAGATGCCCGACCGTCCTATCTTGTATGTGACGGATATTCCAGGCACAGCTTGGTTCCATCATGGTGAAGCTAAAAATATTAACTTTCAATTTCAGATGTGTATCTTTCGAGAGTCCGATGTCCCCGTCAACACAAGTCCAACTGGACTTCAACCAGAGAACGCATTGCTTTGCGGAAACTGGTCCAGTTCTTACATTTACAATTTCAAAAAAGAAAAATTTCAATCCTCGAATGAAATTGACCCCATTTGCACCTCGGAAGAAAATGAACTTGTCGACATACTTTAAGTTAGTTTCACCTAAGAAGAACCTACAAGATGTCCTCAAAAAAGTTCACTCCCGAAAAGAAATGAAAATAGATTCATGAAGAATCTGCACATTCACCACCGCTGGATCAATACTGATCAATTTTTCTTCAAATGGCCCAACCCCGCTTAAAGTAGGAGTAGCAGCCCAAAGGGCCGACAATTGTCAGCCCTGATCAAAAGCTGAACAACAACAGTGTCTCATTCTGAGACGCCTTTCCATTCAAAGAGATTCTGAGCGATTATAGCGACTATCTGGACCTCTGTGGCATGGGTCCAACGCAGTGATCATTGGCATAGCCCTTGCTCTTGTATAAAAGTACCCCCTTACAGCGGTCTGGCTGTCCCCCCTGTCCAGGCCGCTTTTTTTTTGAAGTGGAGAGCACCAACGATGATTTACATTTTAAGCCTTATTCTCTTTCTTTTGACCCTTTGGGGTAACCCCAGCCTAAGCCATGCTATGGATGCGAATCATCCATCACGAATCACTATGGATGAAATGACCGCAAAATTTCGATCTAAAATTCAAACTCTTTTTAAAATTGATGGTGCCGATACGACTTTTCTTTTGAAAGTTAAATTCCCAACAGATCCTTTTTTGACAGAGAATGGAATGTCTTTTTACCCCGATAAAGATTTCTTCCCCTGGCTTGAGGAATTGACCAAGCAAGAAAGCGCTGATCAGATGATACAGTTTTTAGATCTTTCTATGAAGAATTCTGAGATCAATACAAAAGCCCCTTACTTATTAGAAAGAATGAAATTGAATCTTTGTCTTCGTGAAGGTCGCAATACTCACGCCAACGAATCGCAAGTTTCCAATCATCCGCACTCTTTTGGACCATCTGTTCGATTGGATTTCTATGCCATCAAATACAAATACCGCGAGTCATTGCTCAGCTCAAAAATACGCAAAAATGATTGCGCTTCCTTAAAAAACTGGATCGACAGTCTCGACCGTATGAACTTAGAAACAGAAGAAAAGATGGATCTTTGTTTTGGAACCCAACCCCAGCGATTAAAAAAACTTCTGGATTCAAGGCCCGATATCTATCAACGAGAAAACAATACGCCCCGTGAAACAGCCTACGATATTTATTCACGCATGAAATTTGAAAAAGTCGATGACATCAACACCTGTGACCAATTGCACGACTACATCGTAAAAAATTACGGCAAATAAAAAAAATCCCCTGGATGGTAACACCGCAGGGGATTTTTAGTTCGATAAATTCTTCCTGGAATTTTACGAATTTAATAATTTTCGAACAAATTGTGGTAAAGCAAAGGCACCAACATGAACGTCAGTGTTGTAATACTTCATATCTGATTTTGATAGGAAGGATTCCGCCTCGGACTTGGAATAATCAGCCACAGGGTGCATATTGCCCTTCACAGCCATTTGAAGACTCCACATACCTGTAGGGTAAGAAGTCGCAAAGAAAAGCATAGTATGAACGCTTGAAGCACCAAAAATACCTTTTAAGCACTGATTCAATTCAACAAAAGTTTTTTGATGGAACATAGGACTTTCACCTTGAGTCACAACAATACCACCTGCGCGAACTGTTCTTTGGCAGTTTTTATAAAACTCCGTGCTAAATAAACCTTCAGCAGGTCCCACAGGGTCCGATCCATCCACAATGATGGCATCAAAACTTTCAGCAGCTGCTTTTTGAACGTATTCAATACCGTCGCCAATGATCAATTTCAACTTCGGATTTCCAAATTCTTTCGCGATTTCTGGCAAGAATTCCTTCGAAGCGCGGATCACAGCTTCATCAATTTCCACCATGACAACTTCTTCAATGGAAGGATATTTGAAAATTTCACGGATCGTTCCGCCATCACCACCACCAATCACCAAAACTTTTTTAGGAGTTTTCAGTAACTGCAAGGCTGGATGCACGATCATCTCATGATAATGAGCTTCGTCACGCTCTGTGCACATCACCATATCATTGATTGCCAACATTTTTCCGTAAGCATGAGTTTCAAGCACACGCACTTTTTGGAAGGGAGAAACTTCTTCAAACAATGGATCTTTGGAATAGCGCAAAGAAAAAGCCTGATTTTCATCTTTATCTGTGAACCAAATATCACGCTTAATCTGAGGCTGAGTGAATTGCGCAACTTCCTCACGCATTTCCGTCATCGCTTGGGATTGGAACTCACTGCGTTTCATCAAGGATAAGGATCCACGATGCATTTCTAAGGCCGAGTGGTTTTTCGCTTGGAATACTTTTTTCAAGTG
>CAZFSX010000148.1:0-7031 GCA_964522115.1 uncultured Pseudobdellovibrionaceae bacterium
TTATTTTGATCGATTCCCAAGAAAAACTGCGGTCATTATTGACGATCACTCTGACTCTGCCAATGGTTCTGCTTCTGCCGTTCCTTACGAGGTGATCTATGCCCAACCAATCTTGCCCGGGTCCCATGATTCCCTGAGCGACTATGGTCACTGGAGTAAAGAACTTGTTTTGCATGAATATGCTCATATTTTATCTTTCCAACCTCGACGGGGAATCATGACCGTCTTATATTCCATTTTTGGTAGCATCATCACCCCGAATATGCTTTTGCCACGATGGTTTGAAGAAGGCGTTGCTGTGGACTTAGAAACGCGTGAAAGTCGACATGGACGACTTCGATCCACATTCCAAGATGGCACCCTCCGAGCCATGATCGCAAACAATACACTTCGTTCCTACTCCCTAGATGAATTGAATGAAACCCGCCTTGAAACCTGGCCTTATGGAGCCCGCCCCTATTTATTTGGTTCGTTGATGTGGATGGAAATGATTGCTCAAAAAGGCTCCAGTAGCATTCGAAATCTTCACGAAGCTTATGGCGGTCGAGTTCCCTATTTTTTAGCCGCTCCTCTTGATACCTACTTTGGGAAAACCTATCGTGAAATTTATTACGATATGCTTGATCGCGTGGAAATAGCTGGACTTCGACAATTGGATCGCATCAAATCCCAACCCGTCAGCCAATACCAATTTTTAAACCATCCCTACATTGAAAATTGGGGAGCTATCCTTAGCCCCAACCAACAATGGATTGCCAGCATTGGAAAGAAAGACAGTCTTCGAAACACACTCTTGTTTTACCAACGTGCAAAAAAAGACTCAGCAGAACCTTCCTTCTTTGTACCACAATTGAAGCTGGCAAAAATTCCCGTGGGGCAAATTCAAAAATTAAGCTGGACTGCCGATTCCCAAACTGTTTTTTTTGATTTTATCGATGATGTCGATGCCTATAACGAAAGGTCAGACATTTGGATGTATGACCTAAGTATGCAAAAAGCCACTCAAATCACAAAGGCTTTAAGGGCCCGTGAACCTTCTGTGGATGCCTCTGGAAATTGGATTGTCTTCGTTCGATTGGAAGCAGGAAAAACACATCTTTCTTTGTATGATCGATCAAAACAATCCTGGAAAGATTTGCTTCAAGGAAAATTGGACGAACGTTTTTCTTCTCCCGTCTTTTGGGATGCAAAAACCATTTTGTTTTGCAAACGAGATCTGTTCGGTTACGAACCATTAATGAAGTTGGATCTGACAACGGGTAAAACTTCTGTGCTCTTACCTACGTTCTCTCAAGTTCGTCACTTAGAAAAAACTGAACGTGGGCTTACTTTCACCAGCTCTGTCAATGGAGTAGAGAATGCCTATATTTCTGCCAACCTAAGCCAGGCTCAAGCTTTGACAAACTCACTCTCTTACATTCAGCTTTCCAGCTTCGATGCAAGCATAGGAAAATTCATCGTGACAGAATTGGGATCGAAGGGGTTTCGTGTTGGGATTCTTGAAAAACCTTTTTACGAAATGTCCACCGACACTCTTCCTAAGCTAAATCCTCTTTTAGATAACGAATATCCGACACCAACATTGACTGCTCAAACAATAGCAAAAGAGGAACCATCACAGTCTGATTCTATGAAAAATCCTCGCGCCTACCAGGGATGGCAGTACTTGCGACCTCGATACTGGATTCCTTTAAGCTTTTATTCCAATTCGACACAACAAAGCTTTGGATTTTCAACCTCGGCCTCGGATCCCCTACAACATCACTCTATTCAACTGAACGGAGAATACACCAAAACAAAAACGGAATCCTCCAGCATCTCGAAGTTTTCCTACCTTCTGAGTTATACAAATACAATGTGGAGCCCTTTATGGTCTTTAAATATTGGAGATTATAAACTGGTTCCTTGGGTGGGAACCTATGAAGTGGATCGTTCATTTCAAAGCGTAACTGCAACATGGCCCCTGGATCAGTATAATAAATATTTGTCTATATCCTTGGGGTATCAGCATTTAATGGATTCTTTGTTGGGTGTTCATCATGAGGAAAATTCGGCGCAAATTCGTTTAAGTTATTCGGATGTTTCAACGGCATCTGGAGCTCAAGTTGAATCGGAATCAGGGTCTGCATGGAATGTAGGAATTCGCCATCATGAATCTGCAAATTCTCTTGTCAACGATCGTGAAACTCTATCTGGATCCTATAAGAAATATTTTTCAAAATTTCTACCGGCTCATCATGTATTGATGTTTCGAGGTCAAATTTTACACTCGACACATTGGCCATTGAATAAAGACTTAAAAATGATTTCGATGAATCCCTCTTCTTTAACAGAGGACTCTTATATCTTCCGAGGACGCCCAGCTGGAACCTATGGAGCAAAAGACTTAAAATTGATTAATCTGGAATACAGTTTTCCTCTTTTATCTCTTGGAAAAGGATTCGATGAAAAACCCATCTACCTTCGACGCATGAATGGAAGATTGGTTTTAGATGCCTTGTCTTTAACAGGCATCGAGCGTACTTGGCTCACTGCTGCCAACTCATACCTTCTTCAAAGCCTAACAAACTCCAGAGAAGTCTTTGCCTCTGGAGCTGAACTGGAATTTGATACCACTGTCGGCTACCACTTTCCTCTGACTTGGGTTTTTGGTTGGTACAAAGGATCAGCCTCGGAACAAAACGATCATAATCAATTTATGTTTTTTCTAAAATCCGCGATTACTTTCTAGAAGAGTACTTCGCGCGCAAAGCAGGAATCACAGGATCTGGCACTAAACCATCCAAGGGGCCACCGTAACTGGCGACCTCTTTCACTCCACGAGATGAAATATAATAATACTCGGGCCGTGCAAAAACCAACATGGTTTCAATATCTGGTGCAATTTTTTTATTCATACTTGCCATCGTCATTTCGTATTCAAAATCAACAACAGCTCGCAACCCACGCACGATAACCTGCGCTTGAATTGTACGCATAAAGTCCACGGTCAAACCTTCAAAAATTTCCACAGAAACATTTGGGACATGCAATAAAGATTTTTGTATCAACTCTTTGCGTTCTTGAGTTGTAAAGAGTCCTGACTTATTCGGAGAATTTGCAATCAGCACAACCGTGTGATCAAAAGCCACGGCGATCCTTTGTATGATATCCACATGCCCAAGGTGAATGGGATCAAAACTTCCTGGGTAAACAGCTTTTCTCATGAGATACCTTTCTGGAAAATGGATAAAATTTTATCGCCGTATTCTTTTCTGGAGGTTCGAATCAAACTTCCGTACTGATCCTCCATTCGCTCCTGCGCCGAAGACTCTATCGAAATCAAAGTGTGATCTGCAAAACAAGAGCTTCTTGATAATTGTTCCATCACGTCATGGGCCATTTTTTCAGTAAAGGGAGGATCAATCAAAATCACATCAGCAGCTGGAGCTTGAAAATTTTTTAAATACTTCAGAACATCTGACTGAAGGATTTGGTGGGGTTCTGTTACTTTCAATTTTTGCAGATTTTGCTTCAAAATGGATAAACTTCTTTTATTTAAATCGACAAAGGTCACATGCTTGGCACCACGAGACAATGCTTCTATACCCAAATTCCCTGTACCACTGAAAAGGTCTAACACAACAGCATCTTGAAGATGAAACTGAAAAATATTAAAAATGGTTTCTTTCACTCGATCCGTCGTGGGGCGAATATGATCCGCCTTAAATGATACCAAGTGATGTCCTTTATATTTTCCAGCAATTATCCTCATGCCGCCTGCCCAATCATCATTGCAAATTTTTTGATGTTGGACAGGGTATTACCATGAACATTCAGAAATTGAAACTCCACAAGATAACTTTTGACTAACTGACCCGTTGGAGTCTTTTCCATGGAATCGTAAGTTTTCATAACCTTAACATTTTCACTGACAGTGGCCTGCAAACCTGGAATTTGAAATTGCACATAGTACTGCTCGGCGACTCGATAAATATCGACATTCACGCGCATCAAAAAACCAGCTGGAACAAGTTTGACGATATGTCCCTTGGCTGCTGGCTGCCCCTGAGCCTTCGAAACAAGAGCTTCGATAGGGTAGGGCTTTATTTTTTTTGTGGTCTTCTCATTTTGATCCTTCATAGCATCTCTCTTCCAAGAAAGTGACTACTTTAAATATATCTTCAAATGGCTTTTGAAGGAAGCCATCTGCACCCAATTTCAACACAGATTGTGTATCATATGTTCCAGCATGAGCCGACATCAAAAAGACTTTCCCAGTTTTCGCCGATCCAATCTGAGAAAGCACTTCAACTCCTGTTTTTCTTGGCATTAAAATATCCAGTAACACCAACTGCGGTTTTTCCTTTGCCCATGCGGACATTCCATCTTCCCCGTCCTGTGCTTCAATAACCTGATGTCCACGAGAAAGAAAAACTCGAGATAAAGATCTACGAATCAAGGGTTCATCATCAATAATTAAAATTTTCATTTTGACCTTTCAATGAGTTATAACCGGAAGCCGAACAAAGAACTCCGTCCCCATACTTTCAGAACTGGTGAAAAACATTTTACCCTTCCACCTTTCAACCATGGACTGACTTAAACTTAAGCCCAGACCTGTCCCCTGCCCTTCAGGTTTCGTTGTAAAAAAAGACTGAAAAATTTTATCTTTCAGATCTGATGAAATCCCTGGACCATCATCTTTCACTGAAAAAATGACCGTCTGGGTTTCAGACTCATAAACTGTTTTCAATCGAATATTCCCCGGCTTTTGCCCCAAAGCTTGGCATGCATTATTGACTAAATTAAAAACAACTTGTTGAAATAGTGATGGTACAACTTGAACTTGATAAGAGGGAGTGTCTAACTCTAAAAGCAACCGATGATGACGCATTAATGTTTTTAGCATCGGCAAGGTTTTTTTGACCATATCATCTAAACCTACAGTTTTTAAAACATCGGAAGTTTCTGAAGTGAAATCCAATAAATTTTTTATAATATCCAAGGATCGATCTGCGGCCTTTTCGATCTCGGATAAATCCTTCCAGATTTGATCGCTGGAATTGCCCTTGTCTGTTCGTTCCGCTTTGATAATTTGAACCAAGGCACGAATTCCCGTAAGAGGGTTATTTAATTCATGTGCAATATTTCCCGCCAGCAATCCAATCGCACCCATTTTTTCACTTTGCAAAACCTGCATCTGTAACTTGCGTTGATCCGTGACATCGACATAATGATGAACAAAGGTTGTAATTCGAAAATCCGATTCGGACTTCAGTGGATAGGAATACAATTGAAAATATCTACCTTGATTTTCTATTTTAGACACAGCAAGATCTGAATTTTTTTGGTGATCTTGCATTGGACACCCATTGCAAGGCTGCTGTCTTCCCAAAAATTTTTGATAACAAAGCTGTTCCGATTTGAAGTTTTGGAAGGACTTATTTGAACGAAGCACCTTATGATCTAAATCGATGATCCCGACAGGATCAACAAAGGAATCAAAAGTTCTTTCCCATCTTAGCCCATGATAGCGAATTTTTTCTAAACTTTCAAAACGATCAAAAGCTTGCCCCCAAACAATCTTTTTCATCTCATTCAAATTCAGAACCCAGTCGATTTTTTGAGGATCAACTTCTAAAATTAAATAGATATCGGGCTCTTTTAAAGTCAGAACAACAAAGGACAAGCAAGGACGCTCCAACACCTGTACAAGAGCAGATGCCTGGAGTGAATTTAAAAACTGAGGTGTTGCTAAATCAGCATCAAGCTGAATGGGCAGATGCAATTTCCGATGCAGTGGCTTCAACTCATGCAGTTCCAACACATTCCCCAGCTGACGTGCAAAAAATCCTCCATGAATTGGACCTTCCTTCGCTAGATCCCGATAAACTTGCTTTAAAAACCCTTCAAAGTTTTGTGGGTACAACAAATCCTGAATCCAACGAACAAAGGATCTTATTTTTTTAAGTTGATCTTCTAGCTGACGACGAATCAATTCATCCTGCTGTGTTCTTTGAAAAACTTGAACTTCTAAATTTGAATTCATATCTTGAATTTCTCTATGTTCTGCAAAGAGTTTTTTTTGAAGTGCTTTTTCATTTTGAAAAGATTGGAATTCATTTCTTATTTTTTGAATCTTCGAAACCAAATTTGGATCAAATGAAAATAGAATCTGAGTATTTAAATTCAAGTCTTGAACTTTTTGAATGAACTCTAAATTAAACTGATCAAGAACAATGCAATGCCAATGAATGGATTCTTTTTGAAAGAAGTTTAAATTTTGAAGTAAATCGACCTCTTGGCAATGAAAAAAAAGCAAAGGATCTTGAGAGCTAAAAACCCAAGATCCTAAGGTTTGCCGAAGAATAGGAATGGACAATCCTGAAATCCAAACTGGATCAGGAAGACCATCCTTAGTAATAAAAACTATTTTATCTTCCATGCCTGAAAAATCTCCAACCACATCTGGATGGAGTGCGCAAGATCATATTCCAGGACTTCTGCAAGTTCATTGAACTGTTTCTTTTCAAACGCTTTCAGGGCTTGAAGAACCGCATATCCCATAGACCTTTCTGCATCTACCCAACTTTGATTGTTGTCAATTTCCCTTAAAGACACAAGCGTATTTGTCAGCAACTGACAATTTTCAATCACACGCGAAAATGCCTGCAAGCTGCCTTCGATTCCTTGAAACTTAATTGCTTGTGATAAGCGGTCAATTTCTTGAATCAGCATAGGTAAACTTTCAACCCATCCATGAATCACAGATGCTAAGACTTCCTTTTCTGATTGGAACTCAACAATAATTTCTTGAATTTGCCCAATGGGGATCTGAGACATTTTAATTTCTTCTTCCTCCCTTAGGCGATGACCGTTGACAATAAATTGACAAACCACATTCCCCGTTTTTTTTAACTCATTTTCAATTCCTAAAAAGGCCTGCCCTAAATTTTCGACAGAATTTTGCAAGGATTGTATATCATTGGAACTATAACTTATTTGATTCATGAGGGGCTCCGATCATCTGGAAAATTTCTTGATAGGTG
>CAZFSX010000149.1:0-7021 GCA_964522115.1 uncultured Pseudobdellovibrionaceae bacterium
CATCTATTTTGGATAATATCCCTGGATCTACAACAGGATTTACATCAACGACGATCATTCACACTGGTCCAAGCCTGAATGTCAATGGAACCCCCGTGGGATTAGGAACTTTTCGAAATGCCACTGTCACGAACAATCCCGTTCCCCATTAATTCGCTCCACTGACGTTCGCTATTTAATAAGACCTGCATATCTTGAGCATCTCGAACAAAGGATGCCCCTTCGCATATTAAATCCAACCCCCCTTGAGCTTTGGGATCCAAAGGATGAGACGGTAGAACCATCAAGGATTTATTTTGTTCTAAGGTTTTTTGAGCAGTGACCATGGTTCCACTTTTCCTTCTGGCCTCGACCAGCAAGGTGCAAAGCCCCAAACTTGAAATCAATCGATTTCGGTCATGAAAAAAATATTTTTGCATCGTTTGAAAAAGTGGATACTCAGAAACAAGTGTCAGCTGACCCTGACGAACCCAAGGCAACCAATCCAATAAGTTATTGGGATATGGCTTTGCCAAACCTGAGGGTAATACAGCAATGGTAGGGCTATTTTTTCTCAAACACAAACGATGCGCCATTTGATCCACACCTCGAGCGCCACCGCTGACAATCCCAACATCATTTTTTTCTAACAACATCCCTAGTTCCTTTTCCATCCAAAGAAGGGACTCTTCGCTAGGTTCCCGACTTCCAACAACTGAAAAAAAATCATGCTTTTTCCACAGAGTTTCCCCCAAATAAGAAAGACATTGTGCTGGATTTTCAAGATTTCTCAGGCTGACAGGAAAATCAGGATCTTTTGGAAAAACCCATCGCACTCCTTTTTCGTAGGCGTTTAGGTAGCTTTTCCTAACCAATTCAAGCTCGGATCCAGAAGGCAACAAATGATGAACATGGGATGAAAAGACATTCAGATCGGATGAAAGTATTTTTCCATTTTCAATCCACTGATAATCATTTTCAAAATTAATCCTTTTTCTGGAATGAAATGTAAAATGATAAAGCAGTGCCTTTTCAACCTGAATATTTACTTTTTTTGGGTCCATGCATTCCTCGTATTTCTAGCTGGAATGCAAAGTAAAACCCCAGAGAAACATACTGGTATCAAAGACAATGGCCGAAGAACCAAATTATTCCCTCTATGTCCGAAATCTAAACTCAATACTCTTCCAATGAAACTGATTCGTTCTACATACAACTTGTGGATGCAGAAGCATTGGATATTTTAATTTCAACATCTCTTTTGATTGTTCCGCCACGTCCATCTGAAATAGAAATGGAAAAAATCCTAGAAACAGTGCCTCCAGTGAGCTTATTGATACAACTTGGCAACTTAAATTCCCACTTTCCCACAACTCCAGATTGAATTGTCGAAGGCAAATCGGATGGTGGATTGCGAGATCCTATATTGATAAAACCGGGTGTATAGATATCATTCATACCATCATCATCTTCAACTTTCATATACAGTGTATTTGTATTTTTCCAAGTTGAACCTTGCTTAACATCTGCATTTAAATTTAATGACATTGTATATCTGGTGGCATCAGAATTCAGGACAGATGATTGAATTCCATAGTAAAGCTTTTTAGGAGGTCGATTGACGTTGATAATTTTTAACGCAACATCCAGATCTGTCGTTAAGGTAGGATCACTATCCGAGACCACTTGAAACTTTAGGGCATAAGTTTTCCCATTTGATGGTAAAGATGCATCTCCATCCGTTGTATTCGGCGAAACTGAAAAGTAAAAACTTTGAGGGCTCGAAGTGTCTCCTCCATTCATTCGTAGATCCCCGTCTCCCCAATTACTGCGATTGACCAAACTAATGAATCCCGACCTACACGAGGGACTACAATTCACTAAGTTGAGTGAGTAGGTAAACTGATCCACAGATAGACCTGAAAAAGCACTGACATCCACTTGAATCAACTGACTAGCTCCTTCTGAAATTTCAAGAGAGTTTCCAATTAACGTTGTCGTGACTATCGCAGGAGCTGTTACTTGATTCACAGTCACAGCCACGGTATGTGTTGCTGTCACCTGTTCTGAACGATCATACCCTTCAAACTGCAAATTGTACGGACCATTATCTGCAGCAAAAGGTTCAACAATCCAAGATAACTGACCTGAAGAAGGGCTCATTGATAAATTAAAACTAGAACAATTTAAACAGCGAAGACTTAATAGATCTGTGACATCACCATCTGTCACATCTGGGTCCTCGAAATAATCTGATGCACGCAGGGTAACAACATCTCTTTCATTAACGACCAAAGTCGTTGGTGCTGCTGCTTTAATCACAGGTGGACGATTCACATTTGTTACTGATATTATAAAAGTATTTGAATAAGAAATGTTTCCAGAAGCATCCGTTGCCACTAATCGAAACCCGCATTGAGCAGATGAATAATAAGGGATTTTAGCAGAGATATGTGCATTCGTTGGATGAATATAGATGAAGTTTCCTCCTGTTTGTGCATCCCCAAATGAAGCAGGGGGTGATGTCACTACACCCCAATCACATTTAGAAATTGATGTATTGGTATCCAACGAATAAGTGACGGATCCGCCAGGAACAGGAAGTTGATCAATGGCTGAACTTGTTGCAAGATCCCATATCACATCTCCCTCAACAGCTGATAGATCACTAATATCTCCCTGCCATTCAGGAGGATCATCCACATTTTGAACCTGAATATGCAAAACTTCTGCAGAAGGGTTGGAGAGCCGACGAAGATCTGCAGCCATTGGATCATAATTCAATTTTAGAGTGATATCTAACGTACCGTCTCGCCCCAAAGTCTGACTGAAGCTAGGCAAAAAGCTGAGTACAAACCGCCGACGTCCCGGCTGATCCAAAGTAATATTCGTTCCTAAATTCATCCAGCCAGCTGTTGAAGGATTCATTGTTTGTACGTTCTCGACACCTTCGAATTCGATCCAAGGAAGATCCCCGTCATCATCAATAACTTCAACCGTCATTTGTGCCTGAGTCCCCTCTTGAACAATCCATGGATTTCCCAAGACTGCAATTCTTGGAAGATGATCCTGAGTCACATGCATTTTCAATGTAACTGATGTTGACTGGCCATCATTGTCTGTTGCAGCAACAACCACATCACTGTCTCCAGTTTGATCTATAGCATCGGGAGACTGCATAGGATTCCACTCGAGATCACCGGAAGAACTTACCACCAATCCTGATGGGCCCCTGACTAGAGAAAAAGAAATGGAGTTACTATCTGGATCACTAGCCTTGCTGAGCAAACTGTACTTCTTGTTATGATTCGCCTGAAAACTTAAATCCGTTGTATTAAACCAACTAGGAGCTTGATTCACATTTGAAACAGTCAGCGGAAATTGATATTGAATGGTTGCCCCAGTTGAAGAACTCTTCGCCGCGAGAATCGTATGATTTCCTGAATCCATGTAAGACGGTGAAAAAACAAACTCCTGGACAGTTGATGACTCAACTGTGACGCCCTCTTTTTGATGAATCCAGGATTCGGGAAACAGGCGACGAGCACTATCTGAAAAATCAAAAAAGACAAGACGAACTTTCGATGTATCCCCCTCTTGCAACTGGATATTTGCCGAAGAAGTACCTTCCAAAGGAAAGCTTGAATAGATCACCATGGGATCTTCTTTATCCCAGGACAAGGAGCCCTTCACCAAAGATGGATTTTCAGATAGTAAAATCGATTCCAAACGGGCCTGAAAATCTATGCTTGCACGCATCCAAGACAAGACATCTGTGGTCTTCATTTTTGAACACTCGGAACAATTCAAATCCATATTCTTAAGTAAATTTTGAAATGAGTTTTGCGAAATAACTAAATCCTGACGATGAAATAATCGCAGTTGTAAAGACAGTGCTGTCACAGAGGAATTTAAATCAATTTGGGATGTTAATATGGGTGTTTCGTAATAAATATCCCCATTTTTTCCAAAGCCATCCAAACTATAAACTTTTAAATATAAATTCAATGCAGATCCTTGATTAGGATCTAGGCGTTTTCCAAAACTTCCATTCACAAGGCTGTTCGGAATAACAATGGATCCTCCCTTTGCCAAAAGTTCAGAAACCATATGTTGTGAACCATCGGAACGGACTTCAAAGACTCGATAAATGGCGTTGGGAAGAAAATCACTCTTCCCGACACTGGCTGAACTTTGCACTGAATCCAATTGCAAACTTGTTTCTTTACATGCCGATAAGAGATACGTTGTTAATATAAGGATCAAGGCATGGGAAATCCACTGACGATCAAGGTACGATAGAATAAATGAAAGGTTAAAATGAGTACGAAATTTCATATAGCATCTTATCGGTTTTTATAAACCTCGACTAAAGCATATTTCGCATGAATTGGTGCTGTCTCAAAGTTAGAATTTAGTTTGTAGAATCTCTTGTTCCAAAAATAAAACAATGTCACTATGATTTCAGGATCCTAGAATGAGACATATATTATATTTTTACTTTTTTCTTGTTTTTCTGTATTTAAACACGACTTGGTCCGTGGGAAAAATCGAATTTGAACCTGAAAAATGGAAGCGACTGCCTTCAGAAAAATTATCGTCATCGGGTGAAGACTTAGAATCCTTTCGTCGTTGGATGGATAAAAATCAAAACCTTATAAATCACAGGAAAAAAGATGTTCCCCTTGCTCTTTTGTTCGAATGTCAACCTTTCTGTCGAAGTGTAGGATTTACAGACTCTGCCGATATCATTGTTGTACATCCTGAAATGTTGGAAAAAAAACTTCAATGGATTTACTTTGACGATCCTGCATTTCAACTTCTTTTAAAACAAAAAGATGGTTCTACAAGTCCATTTTTACGTGTTCTTGCTGAATTAAAAAAGAAGCACCAGCTCAACGACAATTCTGAAAATCATGAAAGCTTCGGAAAATCCTTGTCTTTAAAAATATTTCCTGAACTAGGACTTTCTATTCATTATGAATCATTTTCTACAGATTCTAATTTGCAATCCAATATACCATCTGTATTTATTCCAGCTGTATCCTATGGATTAAGTTATTGGACACAAGGGTCCTTTGGACAGAATTCATGGACAACAATTTTACCATCCTCTTGGATCAATCAATTGAGTTGTTCAGCGATGAATGGATTTCAAAAAGTTAGAACAAAAGAAAATTCTGATGGCGACCTTTCCATTTATCAAGACCAATTGCAAGATAGATTCTTTTTCCAGTGGAAATCAACCTTTCTTAAGGACAAGGAAGACTGGTCATTAAATAAATCTCTATGGATAGGTCCTTCAGTTTCATACCTATCCTTGCAAAGAAAAATCACTCAAGATAGTTTGCAATCCTTTTCAACATTATCACAACATTTTTTAATTGGTATCAGCGGAAGAATTCAAAAAGATCTTTCCGTCTTTTTTTTAGATCTATCCACAAATATGCAATCACATCTTCATGATGGAAACGACTATCGAAGTCAACCTGCTCATGTGGATCTTTACCAAGCAAAATTTTCTTGGCAAATTTCTCCACGTGCATTCATGGGATTTCCCTATCATCCTCGATGGGATCTGACCTATTTACGTATCAAAGAATCGGCGATGGCAAACACCAGCTTTCAATCGAATGTTTCCGATTATAATTGGAATAGAGAAAGTCTTACTTTGGGGTTTACGCTTTGTTATGACCCATTTAACCCTTTCACAAAGAAACCACAATGACATCAGCAGCACTTGCTTTTTTACTGATTACAGACTTCAGCGGATCGATGTTGCAAAGTTTTGATAAACAGATCAAATTAGATCTGCTTCGAAATCAAATTCAAACACTGACTGAATCTTTGCCATCAGATAAAAAAACAAAAATGTTTGTCTTTGGATCTCAACACCATGAATCCTGCAAGCAAATACAAACATTTCAATTAAAAATCTCTGAACTTAACTCGCAATTAGAAAATCTATCTCCAGGAAGCTACGGAAAAACTCCCTTAGCAAAAACTCTTGATCTGGCCTTAGATGAAGCAAAGGAAACTCGTACTTCGGATGTTCTTGTTTTGACAGATGGTGCCGACACTTGCCAAGGCGATCCCTGCGAAACCCTTCTCGCACAAGATAAAAAACTTTCTTTTCGTTCCAAAGTTCGCCTTATGATTGTTGGCTATGATCTTAAGTCAGACCAAAAGAAGCTGCAGTGCCTTGAAACCCTTTCCTCGAAACTCCATAATATTGAACTTATCTATAAAAACTCACAAAACCTTATGGATTCCCAACAAGCTCTAAAAAAGTTTGCGGAATCAGTAACGCAAAACCAACTTGCTTTATCTTCCGATGGAAAAATTACAATTCGAGGTGCTCCAGATTTTGTTCAATTCTTAGCAACATCCACAACATCCCCGGATATTCAAAGAAAATGGCATGGTGATTTTCCAATTCTTCTTCCTTCTGGAAGTTACAAACTTCGAAATTTAAGTAAAAATTCTAAAGAAGTTCCTATCCAAATTCGCCCCAGAGAAAATCATCAAATTCGATTTTCAGAAACTCTTTTGTGGACAAAGACCGAAGTGCAAGGCATTCCAACTGGCTTTGAAGTGATTGCACGCCCTTCTCCTGCGACTATTGAAGGATTTGCCATCAATTCCGAAAGAAAATTAAACGCACAAATGATTGAAAATTTAGAAATAGGAAGCTGGGTGCTAGAAACAACTCACCCATGGTGGCTACAAGGGGTTCGCTTTCCTCTTGTTATTCCTCTGGAAGAACGAAAAATACAATCAACAGAAAGCCTTTTTCAAAAAAATTACAATTGGGTCCTTGTTCCCAACTCTTCAAATCCTCAAATCCTACAATTATTTCAAGAAGACCATGAAGTCAGAGTATTGATTCCACCATCTATCCAAGGGGGGCAACAGACACTGACCCCCATCCCTCAAGGTTGGTTCTACTCTACTCAGCAGGAAGAACGCAGCGAACTCCGTGAGAACCACCCAAAAGATTAACAGCATCCAATGTATAACGACCAGCACTTCTTCCATCTCC
>CAZFSX010000150.1:0-6915 GCA_964522115.1 uncultured Pseudobdellovibrionaceae bacterium
ATCAAAGACTGCGGAAGAACACTTCCATAAAGTTTCCATCGATCATTCAACTGACGCAGACCTTCGCCCTGAAGTGACATCAAATACAATTCTAAATCACCATCCCCATTCGAATCAGCAAAGATCAAAGCAGCGTTACGTTCGGGAAGAATGTCCATTTTATAAATTTTTGCCAGTTTCATTCGCGTTTGTGGTACTTCAATGGTTTGTCCTGTTTGAAAATCCTTCAATTGAATAAATTGCTCCGATGAAATTCCGTTCGTCTGTATCTGATATAAAAATCGATTTTCCACTTTTGCAAATACACCAGCCAAGGCTTGTCCTGCATCATCGAAGCCCACTTCAAATTGTAAAGAAGCCCCAACAGGAATTGAAGACTTTTTACCTGCCACGACGTCGTAGACATAGCCCGTCGATTTTGTAGAATCTTTCCATACAAATTGGCTTGAACGATCATCAAATTTTAAGCTGGACGCATCCCCTAAAGGAATATCCTGAAAAAGCATTTGCAGTTTTCCAGTGCTAAGGGTTGCTTGATAGACATCCATCTGGAGTGAGTTTGAGTTCAACACGGAAAAATAAATTTTGTCTCCAGTTAGCGATGGAAAAACTTTGGATAAATGATTCAACAAATAAGAACCTGTTGGCAACTTGACCGATTGATTCGCCATAAAATCTGATGCTGAAAATAGAAGGTGCAAGTCCTGAAAAACACCTGAGGTCGAAACAATTCCAAAATCAAAATGATAACCAAAACCATGCAATACCAAAAGACCTGATCCAATGTTAGTTGTGATCTTACCTGCAGGAATGACTTCGGCATCTGGGGTTGATAAACGAGGATTCATTGGAAAAGTATAACTCCCATCCACTTTGGCTCCGTATAAATATTTATCCCCATCTGTGATTTTCTGAGCTTTCGAAGCCCCTTGTCGAAAGTAAATCGTTTGAGCATCCAACCACGCGATGGAATCCGCTTCAACATCATATCCAAATTCTCCGGATGGCATACTTGAATAATCAACAGCATCACGTGCTTGACTGATTCTGACAAATGCAGAAACAGATAGATCTTGGCTGAAATCCAAATTTGCAGAAAACACTTCTCTTAAATTCGGCTTTTGAAAATCAGAAACTATAATCAACTTTGTTTCCGCAGAATCCAGCATAAAGTTCTCAATCCCAAGACCACTTGTAGGTGCATCTTGAATCAGAACACGCGATGTCTGCTTCAATAAATCATACAACACCAATTGATTTGGACCTGATTGAGGTTTGATCAAAATCAGCAATTTGGAATTATTCTGAACAGGCCATTTTTTCAAAACTGCGCCAGAGACTTGGATCGCCTGTGATGGCCAAATGGCCCCATCCAATTCCTGTCCAATGCGACAAACTAGGTTTTGCTCTTCAATCTTCCCATCAATCTGAACGGTAAAATGGGCCTGAAAATCGCCTCGTTCCTGATTTTGAAATCGATCCAAGGCAATCAATAAGTCATACGAAGAAGATGAATATCGAAGTTCTCTTTGGTGAATTTTTCTTTGCCCAGGCAATAAGGATGAAACTTTTACCAATGATCCTAATGGTTGCCCAGAAGAACTCTGATTAATAAACAATTTCATTTGAATATCAGAAACACCGATCTCTCGGTACACAAGAACATCGATATTGGAATGATGAATATCCGTGGCTTGACACCATGTTTCGATTCGCCCTTGATCATTTTGTTTCTTGTGATCAAAGTATACTCCATCATCGACAGAGACCACCTCGGATTGCAACTGTGACCATCTTAATCGACCTACATCCGTGATCCATTCCGACTTGACAGCACACGAAAGAGGATCAATCGATTTCAAGCTGTAGCCAGAATCACCGGCATCTAAAGTTGATAAGGCCTGACCTTGACATACATCACCAGGTACAGTTCGAATGAAATGCCCTGTCAACTTACCTTCATAACCAGATCCATTTCCACTGGTGGATTGAATTTTAAATTCAGATGAGTTCAGGGATTCAAATAAAACGTCCATTTGCGTGGCGCAGTTCTGAAAACCAAAGATCACAAAAATAGAGATCAATAGAATAGATTGACGTTTCCATTCACGAATTTTTTTAAAATCAATCCTCTTCGCGTCCATGATCCCCCTGCCTTCACTATCTTTTCGGAACTTTCAGTCCCAGACATTAGTCGATAGAGATGGTACCCGCATTTTTTATTGTCTCAACTTGAGATGAACCCTGTTCTTTGTCGACAAGTTTGTCATAAGACTCAACTTCAGTGACAAATTTTTTCATACTGTTCCATCTTGAAAACTGATCCATCATTTCATTCTTCACATTCTGATCTTGATGAATAAGATGAAGCTGACGAACCGTGTTTGATATATTTTTATAACTCAAATCTTCAGACCTTAAAGACTGAACCAAAGGAAGCGCAGATAAATGTTTCATTGTTAAATGTTGATCCATATTCGATGGAATTCCTAAGACGGCTTTCCCTAAAGATAAGGCCAAATAAGTCATGGGAGTTCCTCCGTTGCAAACAACCAAATCGCACATCTGCATCAATTCTTTAACTGGAGCAAAAGGGGCCATAAACAAACGATTGGATGTCCACTTCACTGAACCACCGATCAATATAACGATATATCCTTCAGCCAACAATGTATGAACAATTTTTTCCAATGTTTTCTGATTCCCTGATGATCCCATAGAAACAAAGGCCTTTTTTTGACTTTCTGGAAGTTCAGAAATCCATTCCGGCATTTCCATCGAACTTGAAAACAGAACAGGTCCTATCACTAAATGCTTTTCATTTTGCTTCATAGACACAGACGAAGATGGTAAATCTAAATAGAAATTACGATCTCCATCACAATACGCTTGCTTTAAATTCAATAATTTGGACAACCCATATTTTGTTCGGAATTGATTGAACACACCCACATTTGCATCAATGATTTTTTCCAAAATTTTTCGTGGAATCAGGTGTTGTATTCCAGAACCTAGCATGCGACTTGCAGGCATTTCTGGCATGAGGTAACCCAAATCAGTCTCTGGATTCCAAACAAGATTTGATAAATTAATCCACTTCGTTTTTGAAAGTCGTGCAGAAACTTGCAGGGAGAGTCTCATATCTCCTATAATGATGTCAGGTTGATATTGGCGAAGGATCATCAAATCTTCTGTCAAGGCTTGATCTAATCCATGGACAGTATAAGGAAGAGACGCCTTTTCCAAAGATTGTAGAAATTCTTTTGACGAAATACCTGTTTGCAAATCAACCCACGTCATTCCATGATCCTGAGATTTCAAAAACAAAGGAGATTCCGTTGCTGCAAAGACAACCTGATGGCCCTTCTGAACAAGATGAGTTGCAAGTTCAAAACTTCTTGTTGGATGTGCCATTGTTACACTTTCAACCATGAATAAGACTTTCATTTGAAACCTCCTCTGAGATGAATTTAGTATCTCGTAGTTTCAAAAAGTTTTTCAGGGACATTCCGGGTGAATCAATTTGAGACTTCTTAATCTTTTGACAGAGTTACAACCTATGCATTCAAATGAGAATTCAAGTTTTGACTTTATCAACCGAAATGAAAGATATGAGTATCGATCCAAAAACGTCTTTGCAGCAAATTGACACATCGATTCGCCAAGGGAAATTCCAAGAGGCGATCGCTTTGATTTCGAAACTCGAAGGATCTGTTCGTCAATGGAAGCTTGAAGACACTCTGAATTTCTCTCACCTATGTCGTCGCGCAGGCCTTCCTTTAATTTCATTGAAATCTCTTCGATCGTGGTTATTCCTGGATTCAGCTCTTCGTAAGGAAGCCCCGGAGGCCGCTAAAGTTTCCTATGCAGCAGCACTGATCAATATCGGCGCCAACAACGAAGCAGCCAGCTTTTTTGAAGGGATTTCGGAAGATCAATTCCCCGAAATACTTTTACACTCAAGTTTTGGATATTTTCGACAGTGGAATTACAAAAAATCAGTTCCGTTGCTTCGACGTTATATTCAACACCCTTCAATCAGCGAATACCAAAGACTTGTTGGAAAAGTTAACCTCATCGCTGCATTGATTTTCGTTGGAGAGCCTACAGAAAAACTTTTAAAAAACTCGATCAATATAGCAAAAAAAATGAATGCATCTTTACTTCATTCCAATCTGATGGAACTTCAAGCTCAATCGGCCATCACTCAGGGACGAACCCAGGACGCAATTCTGGCTCTTGAACATGCTCGTCAATTTTTAACTCAGGGAAGTTCTGCCTATGAATTGCATTTAGAAAAATGGACCTGGTTTTTGAATGCACAATCACAAACAAAGAACCTGAATCAACTATCCATAGAAATGAAGACAATTCAGCAAAAAGCAGTGCTATTAAATCATCGGGAAACTTTACGAGATATGGATCTTTACTGGGGCCATTTCACACAGAATGAGCATTATATTCATAAGGTATGGTTCGGTTCTCCGTATGCCCATTACCGAAATCGTATTGAAATTTTAACGGGTTCGGATTTATCCGCTCTTCAGCATCAAACCTACTTATGGACTCCCCAATTCATGGATGAGCAGGATCAAAAAGTTCGCATGGATATCCCATTGGATTTAAGTGACAGAAATATCGCATTGTCAGATCAAGGTCTTCAAATTCTTCGCTTGCTGGCTGAAGATTTCTATCGTCCCGTTCGTATTGGAGAATTATTTTCACAATTGTATCCCGAGGAGCATTTTGATCCGCATCACTCCGTGGACCGATTAAAAAAAGCTCTTCATCGAACGCGAAAAAATTTACAAGATCTGGGATTAGATCTTCATATTCAATGGAGAAAGTCAGAAATCCAATTGATCGGATCGAGCAGTCTCAGAATTCAAGCATCAAATCTTCATCACCCAACCAAAGACAGACAAATCTATCAAGAGGAAAAATGGGCGATCCACTTGGAAGGAAAGATTTTTTCTAAAGAACATTTGTCACTAGCCAGCGGCTACAGTGAATCGACACTGAATCGAAAAATAAAAAAATGGCTGGATCAAAAATGGATTGTTGAACTTCAAGATCAACATCAGATCAGAAAGAAGTCCTATGCACTTGCTTCTCTGGATTTGAGAAAAATTCCAGGACGATTTAAAAGGCCCAAGTCGAATAAAAAAGCGTCTTAACTACTTCCAAACTGCTTTCATAAAATGCGCGTTCACGGACCGGAGTCACCACCGCATCTGGAATCACGTCAATAGTACTTGGAAAAATGGCATGAAATGTTCTTAAGGCACGGTACATATGAACCTGAGATGTCACCAATAAAACATCACGACAGTGCAAAGCTTCAACCAAAGATAAGGATTGCACGGCATTTCCAAAGGTTGTCATGGATCTTTTTTCAAGCACAATATCGGATTCATTCAATTCTGGATAAAAAGCCATCATGGGAAAAATATCTTTCAATGTCGACTTTGGATGAACACCCGAGACAATCAATTTTTTTACGCGCCCTTGAGCCAAAAGATCAAAGCCTTCCCTCAATCGCCCCAAACCACCCGTTAAGACGATGGCACAATCCGCACGTCGATCACTTTTCCAGGAATCAATTTCTTGTGAATCAATTTTGCGCCAGTACCCATGTCCAAAAAAAACACCGACACTGATAAGAGCGACAAAAAAAAGAATTTTACGCCACCTTTTTGGAGGTGGCGTCGTCAGCAACTGATTAAGCACGGTGAGCGAGGACTTCGATTTCAACTTGAACATTTTTAGGCAAACCTGCAACGGCCACTGTGGAACGTGCTGGAAAATTGCTTGTAAAATACTTCCCATAGACTTGGTTCACAGCTGCAAAATCTGACATATTTGTCAGAAAAATAGTTGTTTTCACGATATGTGAAAAATCCATTTGGTTGGCTGTCAATACGGCTTGGATATTTTTCATCACCAATTCTGCTTGTTCAGCCACACTGCCCTGAAGAACTTCGCCAGTTTCTGCATGGATAGGAATTTGTCCTGAACAAAACAAGAAAGGTCCCACGGCTGCTGCTTGAGAATATGGACCAATGGGTTCTGGGGCATTTTTTGTATAGATAATTTTTTTCATAAGAATCTCCTTTGGGAAAAAAGTTATATCAATTTCAACGTGAAAATGAACTTAGAAGTAAAAAACAATCCCCGCCTTAAATAAATCCCAAGCTGTTGTATTGAATCGCACTTTGCGAACGTTTGTGACACCGACACCAGTTTGAAAATTGAAACCTAAATTATCAAGACCATGCAAAAAGAATTCAGCTCCCACGCTGGCCCCTAATTCAAAGCCTGAATCTGTACTTCCAGATTGCTCTTGGCTGACAAGTCCCAGGTCTCCTGCCATGAAAAAATTCATATTTTCTTCTTTAAAAACGATACGGCGAAGCTCGACTCCAAAATGAAACTTCGAAGCTTGGTCCTTCGTATCAAGACCTAATTGACCAATGACTCCAAGATCTGGCGATGGGTAATAAAAGGCGGCCACAGAGGGAATATCCATGGTTGTGGTATTTCGAAAGCCCACACCAAGACGATGCGTCAGTTCTTTGGCAAAAGAAAGGGGGCTGATCAACAATGCTGTAATTAAAATCCAATTTTTCATGTGGAAAACTCCTTCGGATGTTCATTTCAAAGCCGTCATTCTCCTCGATAAATGAAGGAAAGAAAAAAGAAAAGGCAATGCAACATACAAAAAAATCTTGCCAGCCCTTCACTCCAGATTTTATAAATAGGTGATCCATTCAAGGTGTGGGCCTGTAGCTCAGCTGGGAGAGCGGGAGCATGGCATGTTTCAGGTCGCAGGTTCGATCCCTGTCAGGTCCACCAATGTTTTACTTCGTCTTACTTGAGAAGTCGATTTAGGATTTCGCCCAAAGACCAATCACA
>CAZFSX010000151.1:0-5020 GCA_964522115.1 uncultured Pseudobdellovibrionaceae bacterium
GAATTAACAAATTATGCCGCGGTAGCTGCAGCTCCTGCTGTGGTTGTTTTTATGAGTGTCCGAGGCTACAGAAGCATTCAAAAAATGATTCAAAAAATGGAACCGACTCTCACGGCTCAACAAAAGCAATTACTGAAAGAAAATAAACTTTTCAAAGTTCTAGATTCTCTTCCTGCTGAAAAAAAAATCTTTGCTTGAAAATAAATTTAAATCTTATGCCGTAGATACAGGTGTCTTTCTGGTGGCGGATATTGCTTTTATTGCTTACCTAAAAAGTAGGTTCCAGGAAGAGGCTGTCGCCCTGGAGGATCTTTTCAAGGAATACACTCAGCTTTATAAAGAATGCCTTTCGTTAACTCCTTCGTCGCAAAAATAACAGACATCCCAACGCTAGGATGCATTGCCTCTTTACATCCCTCAGTCACCTTGCAAAGATATTGACGAATTTTTTCATTTACAAAATTTGTTGAAGGAGTTGGCGATGACGAAGGAAATATTGGCTCAGCATATTTACGAAGCAGCTTATTTAGAAGGTCAATTCAAACTCCGCTCGGGACAGATTTCAAATCACTACTTTGATAAATATCGCTTTGAAGCTCGCCCCGAGCTTCTCCGTCAGATCGCGGAAAGGATGATTGCTTTGATTCCTGCTGGCACCCAAGTGCTGGCGGGTCTTGAAATGGGAGGAATTCCCATTGCAACAGCACTTTCATTGTCCACGGGAATCCCCTGCGCCTTTGTTCGAAAAAAAGCCAAGGACTATGGCACATGCCAAGTTGTTGAAGGTCTGGACATTCAAAATAAAAAAGTCTGCATCATCGAAGACGTCATCACGACCGGAGGCCAGGTCATCCTAAGCGCCCAGGATCTGCGCCAATTGGGCGCTGAAATTTCCACGGTACTCTGTGTGATCGATCGTGGCGGGGGGCGCGAAAAACTCGCAGAATCCCACCTGGAAATGAAAGCCCTTTTCACCATGGAAGACCTGCTTCCGAAAGCAAAATAGCAAGAAGCTTAACTTGACATTTCTCCCTATAGACAAGCATTGTCCCTAGCTGTTTCGACAAGGGAGGGGGACTCTTGAAAATCTTCAATTTCTTTTCTATTTTTACATTTTTGATGCTGAGCTGGCTGGGGATCTCCGACAGGACCTATGCATCTAGCTGGAATCCTTCCAACCAATGTGGTGTTGTTTTTTCTGAAAATCTTCAACAACGCCATAACCAAGTCGCCGACAGTTTGAATAAAATTACTTTTGGTCAAAACAAACTGACAGAGCTATCTATCATCAGTCTTCTTGTTGGTGGTCACATCTTGCTGGAAGGATCGACAGGAACTGGAAAAACGCAATTTGCAAATTCCTTGGCACGACATTTTCAAGGAACATTTCAACGTGTTCAGTTTATCTCAGATCTTGCCCCCAGTGGAATCCTTGGAAGTCATGTCTTTCGGCAAGACACACGAAACTATGAATTTTTCAAAGGACCTATTTTTGCAAACATAGTTCTTGTTGATGAAATCAACAGAGCACCCTCAAGAACTCAATCTGCACTGCTCGAAGCGATGGAAGAAAGACAAGTTTCTCTTCAAGGACAAACCTACAAGTTGAATGACCTTTATCTTATCATTGCAACTCAAAATCCATCTCATCACATTGGAACCTTTCCTTTGCCCGAAGCCCAAATTGATCGATTTTTGTTTTCCTATCAAACTCATCACGCGGAACCCAGCATCGAAAGACAAATTCTTCGCAGTCGCCTGAGTCGCAAAAATCCAGCGTCTTCTGATTTTTCCACGGAACCAAACCACGCCCCAATTTCAATTTCAAAACAGGATTTGATGCTGGCCAAGGAAGAGGTCTTCAAAATTGACCTGCCAGAAAAGGAAGAGCATTTTATCATTCAACTGATTGAGTCCACCAGAAACCCTTTGGCAGTTCCCTCTGATCTTCGAGAAATGCTGAATTTCGATGACGGAGTCAGCTTTCGCGCCACAGAAGGTATCGCTCGATCAGCGATGGCCAGAGCTTGGCTGCATGGAGTGGATCATGTGCGCAGAGAAGATATTCTATGGGTCAGCCCCTTTGTCCTTCGTCACCGAATCAAAATTTCTGAGGCAGGAAGATTAGACAATCGATCTGCCGATGGACTGGTCAAAGAACTGATAGAAAATCAACTCCGCCGAAATCCGTGACCTTCATGAGACTGTGGATTCTTCCTCTTTTCCTGATCTGCCTGATTGCGCAAGCTTCTCAAAAGTCGACGAAGATTGGCGCAGAATCTTTATTTCTGGAAGATTTTTTTGAGTCGCAAAATTTCGAAATTCCTTCGGCCCATCCATGGATGGACCAGCATAGAAATTTATCCTCTCAGCTGGATAATGTATCATCACAGCAAATGAAGAAATCCCGTGCTGATTCTATTTCTCAAGGTCAGAAATTTCAAAAATTCTATCACGAATCTATCTTGAGAGATTTTGGTTCCAAAGATTTTTTATGGGCAATCAATCCCTATGCTCAGATGGAACTGCAAATTAAAAAATGGAAGCAAGTAACCATTCGACAACAAGAGCAAGAAAGAAGTTGGATCGACATTCAACGAATTGCCCTGGACAATACACGTCTTCGATTTGGAATTCCCGACTTAGAATTTGAAGATATAGATGCTTCGAAAGACTGGGATCCATTTTTTGCAGAAGCCTTTCATTTTTATCACGCTGAACTTTTTCGCCAGCAAAGTGGCATTCATTCAGAATACATAGAACAACCAGCCTCCTTTCCCAGTCTGATGGTGCATCTGCGAAAAAAACTACTGGGACTGAGACTCAAAAACTTTCAATCAGCCCTTCGACTTTATGTCAAAGCTGGAAGATCTTACTTAAAAGTACAATCTATATCTTCACCTGATCATGATATAGAATCCATATCCGTTCCTTCTGACTGGTTTTTTACAGCTGAATCAAGTTGGGAAATTTTATCTGAGGACTTCCAGAAAGTTTCAAAAAAAATTTTTCAGCGACGTAATGATACTTTTTGGCAAAATCAAATCGACCCCATTCCGATGATGCAAAATTTGGATCAAAATCTTTTTCCCTCATGGACATGGCTGAAACTCAACCAAAAATCCGATTTTCCTCAGGCTTCAGACTTTTACATGATTCGCCCAAGTCTTCCCTCTTTTTCCTTGGATGCTTTGGTTTTCAGACCCTTCCATCAACAAAACTCAAAAATTTCGTTGGTGCGTTTGCACACTTGGCAGGTTTCATCTTTACTTTTTCAAATGGCCCCAGCCTACTACAACAATCAAACAACACATTCCATGGAAGATCTGTATTTGATCGAGGCTCAACGTCGAGATGTTTTGTATTCTAATGCCATACAATGGATTGACGGAATTCACGATCAAAAACCAGAAGCCCTTCTGAAGGACTTAGCGTCCTATCAATCCGACCCCTTAAGTTCCGATGTTGCAAAAAATCCATGGGCGACTTCCATCACATCTCAAATACTTCCCAGATCTGAATGGATTTTTAATTCTGATCCTATTGAAAAGGATCGATGGAAGGGCTTTTTCATCAACCCCGCCTATTGGATTCTTCGAGACACAGTTGTTCAATCCCTTGAGCGTGCTATTATTAAAGAAAATGAAAACGAACAGAAAATTGATGGAAGTAAAGTTAATGCCTTCAAGGCGCAAATAAAAAGAAACCAATTGCGGCAACAAACTCCTTCTGAAAGACGTTGGAAATTTATTCAACAACTTATTCTATCTACAATTATCATTGAAGCCACAGCCCAACAGGGGTTTAAAATGGCTCATCACTACTATGATTTTAATTTTGGTTTTGGCATTCAGCACGAATCCACTTCTTCGCACCAAAAAAGATTAAATCTGAACACGGAAGACAAAGCTCAGAATCTTGATTTGGAAGATTCTGAAAAAATGAAAAAGATCATTGCCTTTGAATTTATCAATCCCAATGCTTTACCCTTACCAAAATATATTTATACATTTTCAGAGCAGCATGTTTCCTTCAATGAGTTACCTCAACAAGAAAATTTAGCTGAAAAACATCAAGGACCCTTACGAGCATATTTTCACTTGCCACTGGTCAGTCCCAACCAACACCCTATCCCCTATATTTCGAAAGATACACTGATTCTTCGCAGTCAGATGGCCTTAAAATCGAATAAGAATCTTTTACCTCTACCTACCCTTGGCAAAGGATTTCATCCACAATATATCATCGTCAGAGATACCTATGGCAAGATGGTGAATCCAAAGTTGTACCGTATTTACCAGACGCTCCCTGAAGGGACGATGTATGCTCGTTTGCTGGATCCAGTCTTATCGAATGAAAGTTTCTATGTTGAATTTGGATTTGAAAGACAAGCCACCATTCCCGCGGTCGATGAACAAAAGGCGAATGTTAAAATCCCTACACATCGTCTACGCCAAGCAAATTTCTACTTAAGAGAAATTGGAGCAACGGAATTAGCAAAGGAATTGGACAATAAAGCTTCAGGTCAAACTGACGTTTCCATTTTTGAAATTGAAAAAGTATTTAAAAATACAGGCAGCTATTCCTACCAACAGATTCCCTTCTGGAAAAATTGGCCATCCTATCTTTATTCTGACAATCCATTTTCCTTTTCTGAAAAATTTTTGGTGGATGGATCCTTCTTTTATCAATGCACGGGATCCAATTTATTAATGATCAGTTATTTGAATCAAGTCACCAAGGGGACCAAGCTTCGTTGGGCCCCCTCCCGTGGATTTCTGGTGAATGGCCCCTTGGTCACACTGAATCTGGCTCATATGCATACCCAGGCGTTTGCACAGGGCAGCTCAACCTGGATCATGGATTTAGATGCAACTCCTTTAAAAATAGATCCAAAGTATCAAGAGGCCTTTCATCCTTTTGAAGAAAAGTCTTTACCTGCCATTTCTAGGAACACAAAGAAAAATCCCAAAGAGCATCAGGTGCTGCGCCCCTCATGGGATCAGGCAATTCCTTCGAA
>CAZFSX010000151.1:5030-5945 GCA_964522115.1 uncultured Pseudobdellovibrionaceae bacterium
CGAAGAAAAATAAGTTTGAATTGAAATCTAAAACTGAAAAAGATTCTGAAGATCCTGAAGAGATAAGAGATTCTCTTATGACGGACAAGCAGTTCGCTACCTTCGATCGACAGCAAGCAATCCATGAATTTGATCTTCTTCTGCAACGTCTTCGCAAATATCAACAGACAAAAAAAGAATCTCATCCTCTATTTGAAACTCTTGGAAGTGTGCGATCTTACCTGCAAGACTTGGCATCGGCTGAAAGCTTATCTATGGATTTATTTCGTTTTCAAGAACTGAACTCTTCTGGACATAAACTTCCCGATTACATTCATCAACAACTTGACCAGCAATGGCGTCAGGAACTGAATCAGGATCATTATGCTTTGGAAGGATTGACATTAAGGATTTTGCAAAACTTGAATCTCAGACAAAAATCTATTCAGAAATCAAAACTTCCATCGGGAGATCTTCAGATTTTAATCCAAGATTATCTGGAATTCTTAATCAGATTGACTTCGACATTTCCGTCTCAAATACCGAATCAATGCACAGATCTATTTCACCCATAGAGTTCATCTTTCAATGGGTCTTCAAAAAGTTTTACCGGATGAAAGTCCTATTGAAAACCTACTGTATAGCAGGTACTGGTTTCCCAGACGCAGGAATAATCGGAGGTGATTTTTCTTTTGTAGCTGGAACGATGATTTCTGGATTTTTCACCTGTGCAGATTCTTCCACACGAAAAAATTCTTTTGAAATCAATTCCGCGCAAACTTGCGGTGAAAAATCATTTTTACATTGAGTATTCATCATTTCTGATACCATCGCTTTGAATTCAACCATTGGACATGAAGTATATTTATGTTCGTTAAGAGCTTTCTTAATTTTAGAATCAATTTCTGCTCGCGCTTCAGATCTGTACTGTGTGCA
>CAZFSX010000151.1:5955-6519 GCA_964522115.1 uncultured Pseudobdellovibrionaceae bacterium
AAATTTTTTATCGACGACATTTTTTTCTTTATTGAAATCACATCTCATCAAACCATTTGAAGGATAAAATAATTCTTTATAAAATCTCAAGCCATAAAACTCCGCAGAAGCTCTTGAATAAGAAATACCTTTTGAATCGCCATTACCTGTATCACCGGTTTCATTTTTTTCTCTCACCAATTGGGCCACATTCGGCTTCATTCGATGAAACTCTGTAAATAAATTATAGCCTTCATGAAAAAAATGCCGCAGTTTATCTGAACAAAGAATGTACTTTTTCTTCTCTGATTTTTCTTCTCTGAGCACACGAAAGACAAGTGAATGTTCTTTTTGTGATTTATAGAGACTTCTTTCTTGTTGTAAAAAGAATTGATTCACTGAAAAATTATTTGCATTCAAAACAGAATCTTGAATGACGTTTATATTTTGAAAATTCTTTAATTCGTCATGAAGAATCTTTGCAAATTCTGATTCTAATTCCGTGGGCTTTCTTCGTCGATCCTCTGATATTTGATCACATTGGGAGAATAGTTTTTTACCTAATTCTTTATCCTTTTTTAACTT
>CAZFSX010000151.1:6529-6913 GCA_964522115.1 uncultured Pseudobdellovibrionaceae bacterium
TTATAATTCATTTTCACAACAGCATCTTTGATGTGCTGTTTAATAAACTCATATATATTTTTCTTCCCTGATCCTTCAGGAGATGAAATATTGATGGGCACTAAAGATTCAAGCTTTTCACGATTTGAAAAACTATCACAAATATCAACTTCGACATTTTCTGCTGAAAATGCAAATGGTTGAAGCAATATGATGATGACTGAAAATGCAAAAATAACTGATTTTACTTCCATCCGTCCATTGTAAACATCCGCCAAGAGAAGAAAAAGTCTAGTTTCTAGGAAGGACAAATTTTGATTTTAAGAAAGACTGCAATGAGAACTATCCTCTACCTTTGTCTCAATATCCAACCCAAGGAATACATATTCCTTTTTTGAGTTAACA
>CAZFSX010000152.1:0-6906 GCA_964522115.1 uncultured Pseudobdellovibrionaceae bacterium
TATGCCGCTATCTTCTGCTTTTCAACTCATCCACAACTTTCTAAAGTTTCTCTTTCATGATAGCTACCTCGCTAACTACTTCATCGGTTAGGTCTAGGATTAGTTAATAGGAAGTTAGATAGTTTTTTATTAACAAATCTTGCTTGGTCTTTCCTGACGTCCTATTCTGAAACAAGGAATGAAAAATCTTCTCTTCCATGTCTTACTTCTTTTCACACATAGCGCAACAGCCACAGAAGCTGATGATAGTTTAGATTTGGTTATTCAAGGTTGTTTGAAGTCTCCGAATCATGATGAGATATGCAACGCCATCGTTGATTTAAAAAATATTGGTGATGACTCTATTGAAGCAATTAAGCAGTACGCTAAATTAACTCCACGTCAATATTTTGCCCTAACAATTGCAAATGCTTTAGCGAAACAAAGGCTAAGGATCCGAACAAAATCATATTTTTTTGAAAATGCTAACGATACGCTGGACTTACGTCCAGACGGATTTTTCCTGACGTTTGAACTGAAGTTTTAACTTTTCTGTTTTGAATGGACATAGCTGTCGCGAATCCATACTCGAATATGTTTCAAAAAAGCATCCGTCATTCCAAAGAACACAAAATGACACTTTTGCTTGGTTTTATCTGCCTCATCAGGCTCAACATAATTACATGTTGCCACAATTTCTGGCGTGCCTACTTCATGTTCTCTCCAAAGTACAAATTCACGGAATGCACCCAAAGGTAATGGTCGATGATATTTTAGTACTAATCCGGCTTCTGAAAGCTCTGTAACTTCAATTGGGTTAGCAACTTTAATCTGTTCTCGAAAGCGGATCGAAGGGATGTGGATACTTTCAAGAGTTTTTAAAAGCGGAAATGAAATAAGAAACCTTTTCAAAAGATAGGAACGATCAAAGGGTGCTAAAAAGATATCTTCAATCCAGGGACCATACTTCCTTTTTGCTAAATCAGATTGCGCCTTGGCGTTGATAACAAACAATGTTGGAGCTGGTGTTTCATGGTTAATTTTTGAAAAATATTGTAATAATCCATCCCAATTTGAACCAAGTAAGTCTGCATGGATGATGATGGAATCCACAGATCCTGAGTTCTTTTTTTCATGAACAAGATAGGCAATGGCTTGGTCTTTGGTGAGTTCTTGCCATTGTAAGACAAAGACCAGGCCACCAAACTTATCTAAGCGTTTTCGTTCCGCAGATTTTAGTTCAAGATAATATGTATCATTTAAGTGATGAAATTTAAAAATATGATTTTCAGCAGAGATTTCAAAAGTACCAGCAACAATTTCTTTTAGTTTTCTTTTGTCGACTTCATTAAAGCCTTTAATCAAAAAGCCATTTTGAAATAGAATATCTTTTGGAATTTTACCAAGAAGTGTGAATTCTTTTTCATTCACACGGTCAAAGCCGACTAGCTTATTTCCGGTAGCATCAATCACCATATCGAAGGATTCCGTGGTATTAACAAATCTTTTCAATTGAACATTTTTTAGAAATTCTTCAGGTAGTTGTTCTGTGAGAAAGTCACTGGGATTTGAGTAAGTTTTAACGCTGATTTGTTCAAAAGTTCGTAGCAAAGAGGCTTTCAAGTTTTCAGCCTGAGTTGAATCCGCATCTAATAAAGCGATATTTAAAATACGATGTGGCGTGGGGTTTTGAGAAGATAAAATATCAGTCACTTCAGCACTGGGATTTTTAGCAAGCTTTCTTATTGCGTTTAATTGGTTCGTATCAGCACCAAAAAAGCTAAAACTGCAGCGAAATTCATCCGGGTATTCAGGATGGGGTTCGCAACGGATGGCTTTTGCAAAGACACTTCTTTGACGGTCTGACGTGAACAACGACCCATAATATTTTGCAAGACTGCCAACATTGATAGGTCGGTCGTTGCGCGTGACAAACCCAACCTCAGACAAGGATTCCAAAGGGACATCTTTCAACATTTCGATTGTGGCAGAAGTTTTTTGATTATGGACTGTATGCTTCGACGGAGGATGTCTTCCATCCATGGCATAAATAAGATGCTGAGAAAGAATCAATCGATCAAAGGGTTTGTATATGACATTGTTTAGAATGCGATCTTCCAGATCCGTGATATTGAATTCGGGTTTATCAAATGTTGTCAGAACAAAACCGGTGGGATCTTCTTTGTTGCAAAGCCCTTTCGCAATAAAAAGATCTCGAGTTTTTCTTAATAACCCAAGATGTTCTTTACCTAGAAACTCAACTTTAGAAATGACCAGTCGCACTTCGGGATCTTTATCTTCAAAAAGAGCTTTCCCTTTTGTGATTAACTGCTTGATCCAATCTGCATATTCATCCAGATGTGGAAACTCTTTGATTCTCAATTGAGGATCAAATGTCGTCAATGCTTCGACAATTTCAGAACGGAATTTGGCATCATCTTCAACAAGGACGACGTATTTCATAGACCACCTTGAAAAATTTTACCAAGAACTTGATTTGGATCCAACCAAATCACACAAGCTGTGACAAAGGTCTAGGATAGTTTTGCCCAAGGTGATTTCTTCTTAAAGAAAAATTTGGTCACAGGAAAACGGAATTTTTTGACGAGGAACTTCTGTTAAAAAAGTTTCTAAAATATTATCCGCTCGAAAGTGTTTGTAACCCAGCAGTTGGAGGGGGTCGTGATGTTTCTTGTAGTTGTCAGAGTCTTCAAGAAACTGAAAGAGGTATTCTGAAAATCCGACCTCGTGCAAGGACTCGGGTAGCAGCATATCTAAATGACCAAAGTCAGACATTAAGATGGCCGAGATATTTTCATTTTTGACGTAGGCATCTCGAAAGTTGCGATAGACGACCCATGGATCAGCCAATCGGTCCTTGCTTCCCATGACGAGAAGAGTGGGAATTTTTTGGTAGTTTTTTTCAGGCTCGATAAGACCTTTCGTCATCATCAGAAAAAAACTACGCAAAATATCTGTATGAGGATTTGAAAACATGGCCGCCAACATCCATTTTTGATTTTTTTGGAGGGGACCAAAGTGATTCAAATTACCAGCATCTTGAACCAAATATTTGACGGCAAAATCGCCACCAGGAAATTGCAGAAAGTCTAACCACTTTCCAATGCCAGACTTCTTATCCGAAGCTCCTGCCATGGACCCAAAACCAAGATTAAAGATTTCATCTTTCTTTTTAAATTGTTTTTGAAACAAAATGTTTCCGGATGAAAAAAGCAATCTTGGCATTAAAGCCAATCCTTCTAGGTTGTAGTTGGGCGCTCCGATGATGACCGCTCGAGAAAACATTTTACTTATTTGAAGGCCAAGTTGTTCATCAAAGTGGGGGTAGCCTTGTTCATCGATGCCAACCGCTCCAGAAATGAGAAGATGGTAAAGCATTCCTCCCATTGAAAAACCGACGTAATTCAGTTTTTGTTGGGTTGTTTGATGAATATACGTAAGGATTTGCTCTAAGCCACGGACCGAGGGGCCGATTCCGTAATCACCTACTTCAGGTTGAATCACGTAGGAGCGTTCTCCATCTAGACCAAAGCCTAGGTGGTTGATGCTCCAAACATCGTAGCCTTGTTGGAAAAGATCGCGGGCCAAGTACTCCATCATCCAGGAGGTATTTAAAATTCCATGGGCCAGCACAACAGGTGGAGCTCCGGGATTGGCATAACGGCGGTAGAACATTTGCCGGGGGGAAGGCTTTCCCTGAAAGGATCCTGAAAAACCAGTTTCGACTCGAGACAATGGAATCCCATTTTCAAAAATTGGATTATTGCTGATGGAGGATCGAAAAAGTCCCGCCTGAGCTTGTTTCAACATGCCTAGATTATAAGCGATAACGAAGGCCCAAAGCAAAATGAAATGCCATCCATGCCTCTTCATTTTTCCCCCTCTTAGAATAAGAACTCTAGCCTAACAAAGAAGAGCGAACTGGCAAGAGGGATTCGAGCGAATGCGGCGCGAAGACAAGCCTTTGATTTGCCTGGATGCATCGAAATTGATAGCTATAAACTTTATCCTCAATCCAGCAACAGGAGGCAGAAGTGGCAAAGTATCAACCCCGCGAAATCGAGTTGAAGTGGCAAGCGCGTTGGGAAAAGGATCAGGTGTTTAAAACCTATAATCCCGGAGAAAAGGGATTCGATCCTGGGAAAAAACCATTTTATGTCTTGGATATGTTTCCCTATCCATCTGGATCAGGTTTGCATGTGGGACATGCCAGTGGGTACATCGGCACGGATATAGTTGCTCGTCAAAAGCGTATGGAAAATTGCAATGTTTTGCACCCGATGGGTTGGGATGCCTTTGGGTTACCTGCGGAACAATATGCGATTCAAACTCATCAACACCCTCGACAAACTACGGATATCAATACGGCGAACTTTAGAAAACAATTGAAACTGATTGGGCTATCCTATGATTGGAGTCGTGAAATTGATACATCGGCTCCTGACTATTATCGCTGGACTCAATGGATCTTTTTGCAGTTGTACAAGCAGGGCGCTGTTTATCGCAAAGAAATGCCTGTTTGGTGGTGCGAAGAACTTAAAACTGTTTTAGCGAATGAGGAAGTCATCAACGGGCGTTCCGAGCGAGGCAATTATCCTTGCGTGCGAAAACCGCTGACTCAGTGGGTTTTTAAAATCACAGCTTATGCCGATCGATTGTTGCAGGATTTAGAACTTTTAGATTGGCCTGCGTCGGTGAAAAAAATGCAAGAAGATTGGATTGGAAAATCCATGGGAGCAGAGATCGATTTCAGCTTGCCTGGTCGATCTGAAAAAATCACTGTGTTCTCAACTCGCCCTGATACTTTATTTGGTGTTGTTGCCTTAGTCCTGGCGCCTGAAAATTCTTTGGTGAAACAGATCACTCCCGCTTCTCATCAAAAACAGGTTCAAGCCTACGTGGATTTATGTGCTAGCAAATCCGATCGTGAACGCAAGGCCGAGGCAGAAAAAATCACGGCGGAATTTACAGGAGCCTACGCGATTCATCCTCTGACAAAAAAACAAGTGCCAGTTTATATTGCTGACTATGTTTTAGCAGATTATGGGACAGGAGCTGTGATGGCGGTTCCAAGTCACGATGACAGAGATTTTTTATTGGCTCAAACTTGTCAACTACCTTTGATTCCTGTGATTGTACCTGAAAAAAATCAAAGCACCATCGAAGGTTGTTACACTTTGCCTGGATATTTAATTCAATCGGATGAGTTTTCAGGTCTTGAATCCGAAGTGGCAAAAGAAAAAATTATTGCAAAGCTTGAAGCCACGTCCAGTGGTCGTCGTCGTATCACTTACAAAATACGAGATTGGATTTTTTCACGCCAACGTTATTGGGGAGAACCCTTCCCCTTGTATTTGGACGAAAAAGGCGAAGTCGTGATTGCGGAAGAAGTGGACCTTCCTATTTTATTGCCAGCCATGGAGGATTTTAAACCAAGTCCTGATGGATCTTCTCCATTAGCTCGAGCCAAAGAATGGGTGGAGTTCACAGATAAAAAGTCAGGTCGTAAATTATTTCGAGTCACAGATACAATGCCAGGTTGGGCAGGATCGTGTTGGTATTATTTGCGATTTATGGATCCGCATAACGACAAAGAAGCTTTTTCAAAAGCAGCGATGGAGTATTGGAAACAAGTGGACTTGTATGTAGGCGGAGCTTCTCATGCAGTGATGCATTTGTTGTATGCACGCTTTTGGCACAAACTCTTGTATGATGCAGGATTGGTGACAGAAAAAGAACCTTTCAAAAAATTATTCAATCAAGGAATGGTCACGGCCTTTGCCTTCAAAGACAGTACGGGTCGTCTTGTTCCAACAGATGAGGTTGTGTCTGTAGGCCAGGGCTATCAAAGAAAATCCGATGGTCAGCCTGTCGAACGCTTTATTTCAAAAATGGCGAAGTCTTTGCGAAATGTTGTGAACCCAGATGATGTGATTCAGTCCCGAGGTTGTGACACCTTCCGTTTGTATGAAATGTTTATGGGGCCCTTGGATGCTGAAAAGCCATGGGCCGATGAAGGCATTGCAGGCTGTGAAAAGTTTCTACGACGTGTTTGGCTTCATTTTGTGGATGAGCAAACGGGCTTAAAAGCGAATTTGAGAACCTCAGGCCATGGTGGACCAAAAATTTGGAAAGCATTACATAAGTGTTTAAAGAGAATGAATGATGCTTTTGTGAATTTCAATTTCAATACCTGTGTGGCGGGTATGATGGAAGCCTTGAATGAAATTCAAGATAGCGGCGAATCCATGGGTAAGGATCAAGCAGAATTTTTCTTAAAACTGATGCAACCCTTTGCTCCGCATATCGCTGCGGAGCTTTGGCAGATGCTGGGTCATACCGATTATATCGACTACGCCTCTTGGCCAATTTTGGATCCAAGTAAACTTGTTGAAACAGAGTTTGAATTAGTGATGCAGGTGAATGGAAAAATTCGTAAGCGCATGATGGCGGCTTTGGGAATTTCTCAAGATCAAGCCATTCAGTTGGCAGAAAAAGAATTGCACGAGTTTTTGGCTGGGAAAGAGATTGTGAAGAAAATCTATGTGGCGAATAAGCTTGTGAATATCGTGGTGAAGGGAAATTAGTTCCGATGAAGAACCGACTGCAAACCCTGTTCCGCGGGGCTACGAATTTTCGCTTTTCATGGTTTGCAGGTTTTAGTTTTCTTTTGCACTTGGCCTTGGTCGTTTATGTCATGAAGGATTCCTCAGGGATTCAGGCTCAGGTGGATGGAAATCTTGTGCAGGTGGAAATTGTCGATTTGCAAAAGTACATCGTTCTTCCAAAGGGTGCGAAGAAAGATATCCAACAAAAAACAGATCAGAAGGTTCGACAAATTCCCCAGATCCATGAAGAAGAAATTATTTCATCATTCGAACAAAAAAATGAATCAAGAAGCACTGT
>CAZFSX010000153.1:0-6901 GCA_964522115.1 uncultured Pseudobdellovibrionaceae bacterium
GTAAAATGTGAAATCCTGTCTTAGAGTGGTTTTCCTGAACAAAATCTTCCATGATCTAGGCCTGCGGAGTAGAGCTGTGCAAATTTTTGACTTGAACCAGTGTTCCTTCAAGATTTTTACTTGTCAGAAGACCTTGTGCTTCCGCCACAAGTTTTTGTCGAAGTTCTTTCAATTCTCGATGTGAAAGAAACATCGGCTGTGAAAAAAGATCTTCTAAACTTTGACCTTCCATTCCTTGCAGATCTAAAAACTTAAAACTGGTCCCTCCTAAAGAAGATAACTCTTCTTTTAAGGAATCCACAGTGATCCCCTGATTTCGCGCGGGTTGCAAAGACGAAATCGTTGATCCCTGAACGGTGGCATGTAAAACTTGAAGTTGAAGCGTCAACGGATGACCCAATCCTGCTTGAACTTTCCATCTGGCTGGAACTTTTTTCTGCAAACGTCGATCATCCATCCCTTGCTGCAATTCTTTTTTCAATCCAGCATCGTGATTCCAATATATTTTCATTCCAGGAATGACTTTTTCCTGAGAAAATTGAGCCTGAAATCCTAAAAGCCAAAAACCATTTCTTTTTTGCGATTCAAAAATAAAAGTTCCAGCATCTTCTTTTTTACCAAGAGGATCCACAAACATAATTCCATCACCAGGCTGCAAAGAATCGACATTCAATTGGACTTTCAAAAACTTACCTTGCCAGCCTACAACTTCTCCACACAGCCAACCTCGATGACTTCCATAAGTTCCATCTACAAGCTCCTGATGAGCTACCCCATTCAACCATCCAGAGTAAAAGCCTCGGGAGTAAGTCGTTGCCATCTGTTGCTCTAATTTTTGAAAATCTTCTTCTTTAAAAACATTACCTGCGATGGTTTGGTCAATCACATAGCGATAAGATTTGGCTGCCGCCGCAACATAGGCAGGTGTTTTCAATCGACCTTCGACCTTAAAACTATTCACACCTAAGGACATCAACTCAGGAATTTGACGTAGCCCACACAAATCCTTGGGGGAAACTAAAAAATTCTTTGATCCAAGATTTTTCTTTTGCCCATCAACCAGCATTTCATATTCAAAACGGCAACTTTGAGCACATTGTCCACGATTTGCAGATCTTCCGCCTAAGGATTCCGAAGTAAAACACTGTCCAGAATAGGAAACACAAAGTGCTCCATGAACAAAAACCTCGAGTTCTTCTGTCGTATTCTGCTTGATCAAAGCAATCTCTTGCAGAGAATTTTCTCGACCCAAAACAAAACGACGTAAATTCAAATCCCGAAGTGCCTGAATCGTGTAGTGATTGGTCACAGTCATCTGAGTGGATGCGTGTAAAATCTGATTTGGTGCCATTTGACGAATACGTCGAGCTAATCCTAAATCTTGAACGATGATTGCATCGGGGTGAAGTTGCAAAATTTCTGGAAGAAGAGCTTCACAGGACGTAAGTTCTTCTTCAAAGATGACAACATTCCAGGCCAAGTGAGCTCGAACTCCATGAAGGTGGGCAAAATCAATGATGGATTTCATTTGTTCGAAACTGAAATCCATGGAACGTCCCCGAGCATTGAATCCAGGAACCCCCATATAAATCGCATCTGCACCATGATGAACTGCGGCCTGAGCCATTTCCATATTTCCGACGGGAAGCAATAGTTCGTATTTCATCCCCTTTACATAGGTGAAATTTAGCCCTTAGGCAAATGATTCGTCATCGATTCTAAAACCGGCTCTATGACTCCCATCGTAGATTGGGCAGACCTCAGAAAGATAGACACTGAAGTTCCATGATCACCTTGGATAGCATCCTCGAAAGGGATCGATGAAAGGATCAACTTGCCCCCATAAGCCTCTACATAAGACTTCACGATCGGCATGCCAAAACCAGTTCCAAGTTCTCCTGCTGTCCCACGACGACTGGTGTGCTTATCCATTCTGAAAACATTATTCACTTGCTCCTGATTCATCCCAAGACCAAAGTCTCGGATGGAAATTTCAACCCACAACCCACGTGTTTTTAATTGCATCAATATCTGACCACCATGGAATGAAAATTTAATCGAATTCGTCAATAAGTTAGTCAGAATCTGATGGACCAATCCCGTCTCATCCCCCAAAACATGAAGCTGCTCCAGATCTGTCATCGATTCTATCAACAAAGTCATTTCTTTTTTATCCAAAAGCTCTTGGATATTTTCTTTTGTTCGCTGAATCGCTGAACTCAAACTGACGGCCCTGAGTGTAAATTGTTTTTTCCCAGATCGGATGGACTGAACCTCTCTGACGTGCGCAAGGATACTTCTTAAGGTTTCCCCAGCCCTGTCCATTTTTTCGATATGAGAAGGGCCAAATTGAATTTTGCCAACTTTATAAAGATCCAAAACACCCAAAATCACAGACAAGGGCACTGAAATGTCATGCAAAACAACTCGAAGCAAATTGATATAATCCCTGGCTTGTTCTTCCGCTCGTATTTTTTGATCCTGCACTTGAGCCAGAGTACGGTTCAATGAGAATTCATATTCTTTTTTTTCTAAAATGAAGTTGGACTGAAGTTTTTTGATTTTATAGGAAAGTACGCCCACAAGTACAAATGCGAAAAACATAATCCCTGCATAAAAGTAAACTAAACTTAACTGAGTCAACTGGACGTTCCTCTGGATATTCAAATTAATTTTTATTGTATGCACATTTTTCTTCTCAAGATACTTAATTTTTCTTAATTAATTCCGATTTAACCTAAGATGAAAACATCCTTTCAAAACGAATATAAAAAGCTAACCAAAAACATGAAAATGTTTTTTATCCTATTTGTTGGCGTTAGTTTGTTCTGGACAGCGATGAGTGTCTTTTTTAACTATCAAACTGTTCGAAGTGCTAACCTTCCTGTCCAACTAAGTAAAACCCAAGAAATTTTCCAAGAACAATCCTTCTTTCTTTTGGATTGGAGACAAAGTGGATGGATTAAGATTTTGGTTGTTTTTATCTCTTTAGGTTTTTTATCTTATTACTTTGCAATCTTGATTCGAAAAATTGAAAAACTGGCAAACAAAGAATATCAAGTCGCACGCACACAACAAATGATCCAAAACCTATTTCAAACAACATCCAACAGTCTTGGAAATGAATTCTTTGCAAGACTAACATATGAGTTGCAAAAACATTTAGAAGTTGACTACGCTGTGGTTGCTCAATTGCTAATCCAGGGAAAAGTCGAAAAATTGCGTACCATTGCCATCAATTCCCAAGGTAAAAATCTAGCAAATTTGGAATACACTTTGCATGGCACTCCATGCGAAAATGTGGTTGGTAAACAAATCTGTTATTATCCAAAAAATGTTTTGGAAAAATTTCCTGATGATGAAATCCATAAAGACATGGGCATTTCCAGTTATCTTGGTGTCCCGTTATTTAGCTCCCTAGGTGAACCACTGGGGGTCCTTAGTGTTCTTAGTTCAGGAACCATTGATGATTCGCAAGAAGCCAAAGATATACTTTCTCTCTTTGCACTACGAGCCGCTGCGGAAATGGAAAGACTTAAATCCATCGAAGAAAAGAACTTGAACGAGCATGAAAAAAAACAATTAGAACAACAATTATTTCAATCTCAAAAACTTGAAGCTATGGGGACATTAACTGGCGGTATTGCTCACGACTTCAATAATCTGTTACTTTCAATGTATGGAAATATTGAATTGCTTCAAATGAAACTTGAACCCAATCACCCCAGTCGAGAAATTGTCCAACGACTTAGCCAAACAACTCGACGAGCAAAAGATCTTGTTCAACAACTCTTGCGTTTTTCCCGCAGGAAAGAGGCAAAAAAATCGCCGGTGGAATTGTATCCTATCTTATCAGAAGTCACTCAACTGATTCGATCTGTCCTTCCAAAAAACATCACAATTGTCTTCGACCACGGAGACGAAAATCCAATCATTGTTGCTGACTCCAGTCAAATTCACCAAGTCTTTATGAATCTTTGTACGAATGCAGCTCATGCTATGGAACAATCTGGTGGTGGAGGCACTTTACTTATCTACTCGGACATTCTTCAACCCTCCAATGATATGATAAACAAATTTTCATCCATGAAAAAAAATTCCACATATATCAAAGTCAATGTCATTGACACTGGAATTGGAATGAATGAAGAAACGATCAAAAAGATCTTTGACCCTTTTTTCACAACAAAAAAAGAAGGCCATGGAACTGGGCTTGGACTTTCCGTTGTCAAAGGAATTTTAGAAAAGAGCGACAGCTTTATTGATGTTGTCAGCAAACCCGGTGAAGGTACAACCTTTGTTGTCTACTTTCCTTTGCATGAATCAAAAAACCAAAATATACAACTAACAAACGACCACTTAAATACGACAAGCACACCTAACAGCCAATCGCATGGAAACAAAGAACATATCCTTCTTGTTGACGACGAAGAAGCTATAGTCATGATGTGTAAAGATCTTTTAGAACATCACGATTACACTGTTCATGGCTTCACTGAACCCACAAAAGCTTTAGATTACTTCAAAGAACACTTTAAGGAAGTTTCTCTTCTTATCACGGACATGACAATGCCTGAAATTTCTGGTGACGAATTATGTACTGCTTGCCGTGAGATGAAACCCGATCTTCCGATTGTTGTGATGTCAGGTTATCATGCTAAATTTGACAATTTAGATTTTTTAAACTCAGCTCCTTTTGAAAAACTTCCAAAACCTTTTGATTTAAGAAACTTCTTGGCCACATGTGGCCGTCTTATCCATAAAAAGAAAACAACTCAAAAAACGCCTGCAGCCAGCTAGACTTTAGTTTGTAATCTCCGCTTAGGAAGTAAACTATTAAATGAATTTGAATATTTTTTAAAACTTAATCAAGTTCTTTAAAATAAATTAAAACTTCAATCATTAATTATTTTACGAATTCCTCCGAAAGGAAGGCATGGTAAATTTAGACAATGCAAAAATACTCATCGCTGAAGACACAGCAATCCAAGGTAAAAAACTCAAATTTTATCTTGAAAAATTTGGCTTTACTGTCGACTGGGCCTTGAATGGAAGAGAAGCCTTAAATCTTCTGCAGGCAAATGACTACGATCTTGTTATCACCGATGTCCAAATGCCAGAAATGGATGGGGTTCAACTGGTCGAACAAACAAGACTTATACCGCGACTTCAACATATTCCATTTATCGTCGTTACAACACTGACTGAAATTGAAACAAAAATTCAAGCTCTTCAAAAAGGAGCAAATGATTTTTTAAATAAGCCTTACTCGAATGAAGAACTAGAATTACGTGTGAAGAACCTGTTGTCACTTCATTATTTTCAAAAAATGCTGGTGAAAAAAAATAGCGATTTAAACGAAGAAGTTCTTAAAAAAAATCAGGAATTAACATTACGTCTGGAAGAATTACAATCTGCACACGCTCAATTGAAAGAAATGCAGTCTGAAATTGTTCGAGCTAGCAGAATGAGTTCCATTGGTCTTCTTGGTGCAGGAGTCGCTCACGAAATCAACAATCCTTTATCTATTATCAGTGGATATAATCAAAGGATTTCTAAAATCATCCAAAAAGGCGAATCGAATTTAAGATCTGTTCTTGGATTGACGGAACATATCGAATCCAATGTCCAAAGAATATCTTCAATAGTTCAAAGACTGTTGAGATTTACTCGATCATCTGAAGTTAAGACAACATTAATCGAAGTCGATTTGAATCAATATATGAGTGAATTAGAAGATATATTTTCTGTGGTCATAACAAAAAATGACGTCTTTCTACAAAAAGACTACGCAGAAGAGTCCATTCCTTGCTTAGTGAATGAAACGACTTTGAGTCAATGCTTATTGTGTCTTATTCAAAATGCTGTCGAAGCCATTAGCGATCAAGCTGAGAAAAAAATTTCTGTCAAATCAGAAAAAGATAAACATCATGGCTATATCTACGTTACAGATAATGGCCCAGGAATCCCCGTGGAAAATCATGACAAGATTTTTTCTCCATTTTTTACGACAAAGACGGCAACGACACGTGGGGTGGGCCTTGGACTCAGTCTTGCTTTGGTTTACATGAGAGAAATGGGCGGAGACATATTATTTGAAACTGGCAATAATGGGTCCACATTTATCTTAAAAATCCCTCTGACTACTTCAACTTTATCCGAGGTCTCCAATGGATGATCAAGACTTTCTTGAACAGCTTAAAACTGAATTTATCGACAACTTGCAGTTTGATATCAGCTCATGTGAAGAACTTCTTTTGAAGTACGAAAAAGATGGATCTGAACAACATATTACCGATCTACTTCGAGTGATGCATTCAATGAAAGGATCTGCTCATGCCGTTGAAATGCACGAAATCGCGGATGTCCTGCACGAATTAGAAAGTCATGCAATTCAACACAAAGCAAATAAAAATCCGCGAACTGAATTTGTATCCCAGATTCTTCGGGGCATGGATCAAATTAAAAACAAAGCAGCAGCATAAATTAAACTGATCGAAATTCAATTTTTTGAATTTCAAATACCTCTTCCCCTAGAGGTTTATGAACCACAACTTGATCATGCACCTTTTTCCCCATTAAAGCCTTGGCGACAGGTGATTTCCAAGATATCTTTTTCTTCTGAATATCCCACTCATCTTCTCCAACAATTTGGTAAGTATGCAGTTGATCATCTTCATCCATCACAGTCACCGTCGCTCCAAATAAAACCTTGTCACTTTGAATTTGGGATGGATCAACCACTTCGGCTTTTTCCATACGTCCTGCTAAAAAACGAAGACGACTATCAATTTCTCTCAAACGCCTTTTTCCATAAATATAATCAGCATTTTCTGATCGATCACCATTGCTTGCAGCCCAAGCGACTGTCTCCACAATTTTAGGACGTTCGACATGAAAA
>CAZFSX010000154.1:0-6849 GCA_964522115.1 uncultured Pseudobdellovibrionaceae bacterium
TCTTTTTCGCTAGGAAAGCTCATGAATTCCTCCTATATGCATTAATAACGCCGATATAAATTTGATCATGTTCAAGTAGCCAAATCAGTCGATAACTTTTCTCTTTAAGAAGGAGCTTGTCCGTTGTGTAATATTCGAACCCTTTTGATACGGCTTCAGGAGAGAAGTCACCACCATTTAAAAGATGAACTAATTCTAAAATAAGATCGTCATTGATCGAAGCGGCATGCTTAAGTTCATAGTGCGGATCAATCACGACATGTTTAATAGGGCGATTATTTATAGTCATATTCACTTTATAGTGTCGTCTGCTCATACTTGTCTATAAGACTAACATAAAGTGGACAAATTTGTCCATAAAAACTTGCTGATGCAAACTGAAGATAAGTTGATGCTAGGAGGTTTCCAACGCATCTCTAGACGGATCTTGAATTTTTCTTTAAAAATCTACGATTGCCGATCAGTCTTTTCCGTTTGAGAAACAAAAAATTGTCTCTGTGTGGATCTGTTTTGCCAAAGCCTGTTAAGTCATGAATATGACATCTGAATGATCTCTTCATTCAGCAGTTGCTGTCTAAAGTTTCATCATTTTTATTCTTGCAATTGGCTTGGCACAGCTTGCAAGGATAAGGACCTTATGATCCAAACCCATATTTACAAGGAGTCTTTATGAAGACCGGTCTTTTTGCTCTATTGATTCTTTTGCTTTCACAAGCAGGTCTTGCTGAAGATGATGTGTCGATAATGGGGCTTTCAAAGTACGGTAACTCACTTCTGGCCGATTGTGGTGGATTGTATCGCAGCTTCAATCTGTATCAGACCCTGTATCCACGTGGTATGGATGCAACTGCCCAGCTGACACCGGAAGATCTTCAGATCAAGAGTCTGCAAGACAAATCTGAATTGTTACTCATTCTGATCAACTTGAATGGAATGCCAGGCTATCGCCCTGTCGAAAATAAGATGAAGTGTCTTCAAAGTTTGAATGAACTGAATCAACATCTTGCAGAAGAACGATCAAAGCAAATGGGTTTTTCTGATAATAATCCTGATCAAGTGACAGTCAGAGCTTCACGGATACTCGAATTTGCAGAACAAAAACTAATAAAACAAACGAACAAATAAGTATTTACAAGGAGTCTTTATGAAATCAAAAAACTTACTATGGTTAGCCCTTATGGGGTTGAATTTTTCTACCTCTCTGGGTTTTGCAGGGGGCGAGTTGAATGCGTATAGTCCGAACTGGACCTCTGTTCCAATGCGTGAGTACGTGACACGTCAGTTTGAGAATATGGATACAAGTATGGAGGTATGCAGTAACTTCAATGCTTTTACGAAAGCCGTGATACCTGTAGAATCGATCTGTACATCAGATGGATATTGCAAACAAATAGGTAATGTCGTTTGTAGCTATCTTGAAATGACTGAGCCTCCCTTTTATCTTATTAAAGATGAAAAATATTCTACTTTCCTTAATGCTTATTTTCTCCATACTACTGCCAGCAAAGAATACAAAGCCAATCTTGCAGCAAAGTTAACAAAAGCGGCTAATTTATCAAAAGAGGACTCGGATCAAGTATCGTCGATTACGAATCTGGTTGGAAGTCTTCGTGATTTGAAAGACGATAAAGACATTCAAAGTAAATTGAAGAAACTTACAGAGATTTCAAATTCTAAAGCTCTTTTTGTTGTTCAACTTAAGATGTCATGGATTACCAATAGTGGCGCTCAATTATCAAATTTGGGCCTTATGGATCAGAGAGGTAATGCTCTTGAGTCGCTCAATTTTTTGGATAGCAATAAAATGCTCAGCGATAAGAACTTGAAAACAAGTTCTCCATTCGATGCAATTCGGGATCTTGGTTGTGTTTTTGAAAAACAAAGTTATAGGCTGGGGACAGCTTATACGAATAGAATCAATTTACCTTCTGATCCTGAAAAGTTGAAAAACAAAGAAGCAGTCAAAGGACTTCTTATTTATCTTCTGGATGTGGCGATTGAAAAACGGTCGTCAGTGAATGATATCCAAGACAAACTTTAGTGCTGTTCATCATCTTCAGCTCTAAGTTCCTGCATATGACTTTCAAAATTCTTGGAATTTTGAAAGTCATATGCAATGATACAACCTGGAGGTTCCCATGATTCAGCGTCTTCAGGCGTCCAATATTCAAAGGATTTGGACTTCGGGTAAAAGTATTCTTCTGCTAGGTCCACGTCAGACAGGAAAAACTACTTTGGCAGAAAAATTTGAATATGATTTGCAGATCAATTTTTTATCTACAAGAGTTCGTCAAGCTTATGAACGAGATCCTGATTTATTGATCAAAGAAGTACATGCTTTACGCCAGACGAAAATACCTAAAGTTTTGATTGATGAGGTTCAAAAAGTTCCAGAAATTATGGATCCTATTCAGCTGTTGATAGATAAGAAAAAAGCACAATTTTTTATTACGGGTTCATCAGCTCGAAAATTAAAACAACAATCGGATATCAATCTACTTCCTGGTCGTGTTATTTCCTTTCGACTTGATGGTTTTTCATCGGAAGAGTTTGAGCAAAAAAAAATCGAGGAATCGCTTTATTATGGCAGTCTTCCAGGGGTGGCGTTAACAGCGGATTCTTCTTCGAAAGAGGAATTGTTGCAGACCTATGTCGAGGTCTATTTGGAGGAGGAGATACGTAAAGAGGCTCGATTAAAAAAGCTTCCTGATTTTTATCGATTCTTGCAACATGCGGCAGCTCAAGCGGGGCATGTTTGTTCCTATTCATCGATTGCTCAGGATATCGGTGTATCTCATGTCACTGTGAAGTCTTATTATGAGATACTTGAGTCAACAATGATTGCAGATCGAATTGATCCTTTGGTTATAAGCCAGACAAGAAAAAAATTAATTAAATCTCCTCGTTATTTATTTTTTGATATGGGCGTGCGTAGACTCGCAGCTCAGGAGGGTGTTGATCAACCCCAGGTTCATATGGGGCATCTTCTTGAGCAGTGGGTTGGCCTAGAGATTCAAAAGTATATTCGAAATCATAAAAGTAAAGCCAGCCTTCATTTTTGGCAAGATCCAGAAAGGGCTGAAGTCGATTGGGTGATAAACGTTGAAAAAAATTATATTCCGATCGAAGTGAAATTGACCTCAAATCCCCAGGAAAAGGATTGTAAACATCTTTTAACCTTTCAACAGGAATACCCGTGCAAGCATGGGGCCTACTTAGTATCAACGATACCTCGGCCTCAAAAAATGAAATCTGGCGTGCACATGATTCCATGGCAAAACCTGACTCAGCTTTTGTCAGATTTTTTAAAATAGCCCGCATTTCATTTAAAAATCCTCTCGCAACATTTCCCAGGGCACAGGAGCAATGTGTTTCTTTGCCCAATCCATTTTGAAGCCGTCGAGAATTTGCAGGATGTGGATTTTTCTTTGTGGTTCAGCGTTGGCGTTGGGATCATACAATTGAGGATTTAAGCGAATCATATCGTAAAATTCTAGCTGATAATCAGGGCGGACATTTTTCTTTTGAAGTTCGAGTAAAAATTGAAAAACGTGGGCGAAGCTGGCTCGGTAATGACCACTGCGATTATTGACCATCACAATGCGACCATTTTCAATGATGATTTCTCCGGCAGCGGCGACAGGTGCGCCGGCAAGAAAGCTGGAATGATGAAATTCGTAAGGATTATGACCTTCACGAAAATAAATCACTCCGGTGCTAGACATGACGTAAATTCCACGGCAGGTGTCAGGACATCTTCTTTGAAAGTTTTCATCGACAACAAATCCATTTTGAAAGTGCAAAAAATATTTTGATCTGTCCTCATCCTTGTAAAGATATTCTACCTTTTTGTTTTGAAACTGTGGGTGCATGGCCGCCCCGTATTGTTCACCACGAAAAAACGGATGGATCTTTTGAGCCAGTGGGTAAGGTGACTGCTTCCACCAGTTTTCATTTTTCAAAAGATCTGGTGAAATAGATTTTGACGACTCCAAGCCAGTGACGGTGGGGAAGTAGGGCGCTGGATCTGGCTCTAAAAAAATCAATCGGCACTGGCGAGCAACATGATTCCATACTTCCATCAGGCTTGAGGCTCTGGAGGGTTTGCTGCGACTTATTTCATCTTCAGATTTTGCATAGGTCGCTAGGGTCATCAATGAAATGGCTATAAGAAATTTGAAGCGGAATAATCTCATCTCTGAAACGCTAGAAAAAACAGTGTTTCAGGTCAATCTCTTTGTTCCCACTATTTCATTGAAAGAAAAATTCAACATAAGATCTCCTGTCAGATAATCCGTCCAGTAGTTTGAATAACTTTTTGAAATTCAGTTGAAATTCGATTCCAATCCGAAATGTCTACTTTGTAGGGTAAATCTGAATTTGAAAAAACTTCATCTAATTTTGCCCACTCTGATAACGATAATGGACTTGAATCACGAATGCATACATCCAAATCTGATCCTATTTGATGAGTCCCTTTTGTTCGAGATCCAAAAAAAATAATCTCGGCACGAGGGAAAAATCTCAAAATAGAGTTTTTGATAAAAGCGAGGTCTTCATTGGTCCAAGCAATAGAGGTCATTATTCATTCTTGCTTTCTAAATTTTGAATTAACTCGCGACATAGTTGAGGTAATTTTAAGGCTTCAAGGTAGACATCTTCGGCTGTGTCTTCATTGTAGGTATGTGATGTTAGATTTCTAGATTTTTGAAATTTAAACCATTGATCAAGATCAGAGATAAGCTTTCTTTGAAAGGCCTCTCGCAATACGCCCTTTACGCTGTCATCATCCAGAGGTTTGTCTGCAGCTAAATACTTCTTTAACGCTTTCCATGATAACTCAAAGGTGAACTCAAAACGTTGAATGACAGAGTCTCTTGTGAACTCATTCAATGGCTGTGCAATCGATACTTCTAAGCTATTGAGAGCTTTTTTTAGGGGTGCGATATTCAGATTTTCCATACCCTGAGAGTAAAGAGGTCGATTCAGTATTTCAATAAGATTTCATGATAAAAGACGCCAAATTCCCGCAAGACTTGTCGCAAGAATTCAGCGTTTTAAAGTTGTGCGTCTCCGGCGGGAGCAATCTTCTTTGCCACACCCATAGCTGGGCTTTGGCTTTTTAATGATTGATTCGGTTGATTGACCACACGTTGTTGCAGTTTCGTGAAGATGGGTTCGCGAATGGCCAACTGATTGTCTTGAAGAACGCACTGACGTGCTGTTTTCTGCTCAATATTGATCACGATTGGCGCTTTCATATTGGCAGTCATCAAAGTGGGATCATCTGGAATTGTCACAATACAGAAGATACTCGAGCCCTCTTGAAGGGATTTCATATTCAACTGATCCAAATCCATTTTCGCTAAAGAAACTTTGTAATTTTCTGCAAATAATTCAGGTTCTAATACGGGAAAGGCGATGGCGCCGTTTTCACAGCTTTGTAACCAAGCAAAGATATCATCATGGGGATCATCGATAAGAATAAATTTCCGCAATTGATTAAATCCAAGAAGACCCTCTGGAAAATTCAGAGCTTCGTTCTCGTTAAGTTCAATTTGACCGAATCGAGTTGTTTGTATGACCACAAATCCCCCTTCGTACACCAACACTGTGACAGTTTAAGGATGCACTTGAATAGAGGACACAGCAAGATAAAAAAAAGGTGCAGCGGGGAGTAAAAACTAGACCCCCGCCTTTACAAAAGCTTATGGTTTAAGCATTTTTGACACGTTTTTCGCATTTTCAGAGGAGACTGTCGCGGATTCTTTATTTTGATCCTGAATCGCTAAGTAAACTTCTTCGCGGTGTATTTTTGTTTCTTTGGGAGCTTCAATTCCCAAACGTACCTGTTTGCCTTTGATTTGGACGACGCGGATCTTGATATGATCATCGATCGCAATACTTTCACCCAACTTCCTTGTGAGAACGAGCATGTGTTCACTCCTTGTACATCCTCTTGAACATCCTGTCCCAATTATCGGCAGAATTTCGTGCAACTGTAGCTATTATTTCAAAGGACCAAAGTCAAGCGGTTTGACCTTCGCGCCAAAGATTGTTAACACTTTGGAACAATCAACGAAACAAAGGAAAGCCCATGCAGATCGAAACTTCAAGCTCTCGTGTGACTGAAAAATCAGTGGAAAAAAACCCTATTCTTCCAGGTGCAGTTTGGAAAACAATCAAGACCTTCGAAGACATTCGTTATGAAAAATCGGACGATGGTATTGGTAAAATTACGATCAATCGACCTGAAGTTCGCAACGCTTTCCGTCCAAAAACAGTTTTTGAGTTGCAAGAAGCATTCAATTTAGCACGCGAAGATCAAAGTATCGGAGTTATCATCCTGACAGGTGAAGGCCCTATGGCATTCTGCTCGGGCGGTGATCAAAAAGTTCGTGGTGAAGCGGGTTATGTTGGCAGTGATGGTGTGCCTCGCTTAAATATCTTGGATGTGCAAAAGCAAATTCGCCAAATGCCGAAACCTGTGGTGGCGATGGTGGCAGGCTATTCCATTGGTGGAGGACATGTTCTTCACATCGTTTGCGACCTTACCATTGCGGCAGAAAATGCTCGCTTTGGGCAAACAGGGCCGAAAGTGGGATCCTTTGATGGTGGATTGGGAAGCAGCTACTTGGCTCGTATTGTGGGTCAAAAGAAGGCTCGTGAAATTTGGTATCTGTGCCGTCAGTACGATGCTCAACAGGCCTTGGATATGGGCTTGGTCAATAAAGTTGTTCCTATCGAGCAATTAGAAATTGAAACAGTTCAGTGGTGCCGTGAAATGCTTCAGCATTCTCCTTTAGCTTTGCGCTGTTTGAAGTCTTGCTTAAATGCAGATTGTGATGG